>JBFYWX010000159.1:0-2553 GCA_041310825.1 Desulfobacteraceae bacterium
CCTCGAGGTCCTGACCGCCGACATGAACCGCTTCGACACCGAGCGGCGCTTCGAGCGGGTCGTGTCAGTCGAGATGTTCGAACACATGCGCAACTGGCCCCGGCTGCTCGCCAACATCCACGGCTGGCTCACGCCCGGCGGCCGGCTCTTCATCCACATCTTCACCCACATCCGCTACGCCTACCTCTTTGAAACCGAGGGGGACGACAACTGGATGGGCCGCCATTTCTTCACGGGCGGCATGATCCCCTCCGACGATCTCCTGCTCTACTGCCAGGACCACCTCACGGTCGAAGCCCACTGGCGCGTGGACGGCCGGCACTATCAGAAGACGGCCGAGGCCTGGCTCGCCAACCTCGATGCCCGCCGCGCGGCAGTGCTGGAGATCTTCGCAAAGGTCTACGGGAAACGCGACGCCGCCCGCTGGGTCCAGCGCTGGCGGATCTTCTTCATGGCCTGCGCCGGGCTCTGGGGCTTCCGCCGCGGCCGCGAGTGGATAGTGTCCCACTATAGGCTCAAGCGATGACGACTTCGTAAAAACCCCAATCTTCCCGCCCGGGGCGGGGATTGCGCGTCATCCCGTGGTCCCTGCGGCGTACATTAAGTACGCCTCGCGACACGGAATCCGCGCGCCTTGATCTTGGGCCTTTATCGACGATAAAATCGAAATGCCGCTGAGGGCAAGGTCCTGCCGGCTTTCGGAAAACTGCGACTGATTCGCGGCTGGAAGCCGCTCCCACAGGACAGGCCATTCGTCCTTGAACCAAAGCCCCCTGTTGCTTGCTGCATTGGAGGCGGCCGACCCGGAATTACCCGCACTTCCCGAACTAAATTTTCCATCAGCCCCCCAGGGCTGATGGAAAATTCAATGGCGGCAGGATGGGGTCCTTGCGGCACATGGGCTTGGTAAACACCATCTGCACGTCCCCCAGGTAGCGCTCGGCGAAGCCCCCCTCGCAGTAGCAGAGATAGAACTCCCACATGCGGATGAAGGTCTCCGGGAACCCGAGCGCCCTGACCTCCCCGAGGTTGCGGAAGAAGTTCTCGCGCCAGTGCCGCAGGGTTGTGGCGTAGTGCGGGGTGATATCCTCCAGGTGGAAGAGGCGCAGGTCGGTGGCCCGGGTGAGGGACTCACCGATCGCCGCGATCGAGGGGATGCAGCTGCCCGGGAAGATGTAGCGCTTGATGAAATCCACGTTTTTCTTGTGCCAGTCGAAGACCTGGTCGCGGATCGTGATGGCCTGGAGCAGCATCTGCCCCTCGGGCTTCAGCCGAGCGCTGCAGACGCGGAAGAAATCGTCTAAGAACTGGTGCCCCACCGCTTCGATCATCTCGATCGAGACCAGTTTGTCGAAGGTGCCGGTGAGGTCCCGGTAGTCCTGTTTGAGCAGGTTAATCCTCCCCGAAAGCCCGGCCGCCGCAATCCGGTTACGGGCCTCCTCGTGCTGGCGCTCGGAGATGGTGGTGGTGGTGACCCGGCAGCCGAAGTTCCGCGCGGCGTACAGCGCGAAGCCGCCCCAGCCGGTGCCGATCTCGAGCACCTGGTCGGATTGCCTGAGCTCGAGCTTGCGGCAGATCCGCTCGTACTTGGCGAGCGAGGCCTCCCGCAGCGTGCTCTCCGGCCGCTCGAAGATCCCGCAGGAGTAGGTCAGGGTGTCGTCCAAAAAGAGCCGGTAGAAGTCGTTTCCCAGGTCGTAGTGGGCTACGATGTTGCGGCGGCTGCCCGCCCGCGTGTTCTTGTTCAGGGCATGGGCGTACTTGACCACCGGGGCCATGATCCGCGCCATCCCCTTGTCCATGCCGCTGAAGACCTCCGGATGCAGGGCGAATATCCGCACTGCGGCGGTGAGGTCTTCGGTCGACCAGAACCCGGACATGTAGGCCTCCCCGGCCCCGATGGTGCCGCGGAAGAGGCAGTCGCCGTAGAAGCGCGGGTGGTGGACGGTGATGAGGGCATCGAGCGGGAAGGCCGCGGCGGCGCGGCCGAAGGCGACCCGCTCCGCTCCGTCGACGAGGGTCAGCCGGCCGCGTTCGATCCGCGCGAGGAGCTTGAGGAGAATCCCGCGCGCCAGACGATCGAGGGAGCGCACCCGCAGTTCCTGCAGCACCGGGGCTTCGGCCGGGATGATGTGTTCGGTCATGGCAACGTCCTTTGCTCCGGGGTGGGGCGCTTCCCGGGGTGGGTGAAGAACGGGGCCCCCTTGAGCTTAAGCCGCAGGGCCTGCCAATAGATCATGGTGCTCACCTTCAGGGTCATGAGCGGGTAGCGGGCCAGCACCCGGCTCATGCTGCCGCGGGTGATTTCGATGCGGGTGAGCGCCAGGCTGGCGTCGAAGAGCCGGGACCCTTCCCGGTAGTCGATCATGTGGACGTTGAGCTCGTCGCCGGGTTGCCTGAATCGCCAGTCGTAGCGGATGTCCATGCCGATGAAAGGCGAGACGTGGAACTCCTTGGCCATCTGATGGCGGTGCCAGCCGGAAACGGGATGCTGGTTCTGCGCCCGGTCCAGAACATAGGTGTGCACTTCGCCCCAGGGGGTGTTGTGGATCTCGA
>JBFYWX010000208.1:0-11227 GCA_041310825.1 Desulfobacteraceae bacterium
AATCCCCTGCCGATCCAGCTGCACGCGCAAGGGGTGCAAGAGCATTCGTAACTACTCAGGTAGATAGACTGAAGGAAACGACATGCACGATCATTGTTGCCCTTCGGTCTTCAGCCTGAACACCTGCGTCATCATTATTCCCCTTCAGTCTTCGGCCTAAACACCAGAGCAGTTACTAATCAGTAACAGTTCCCGTTTTTTTGATTTTCGCGCCGGGCCGCGTGCCGCGTGCCTCGCGGTTGGGCGGGGCGCCAAATAACCTTATTAATTAATTCATAAAAAGACCAGGAAGTCAAGGGAATGTGATTTCTAGTTGTCAAACCCCCCGTTCCCGGTTAAAATAAGTTTATAACCTTTTATACATACCTTTATTTTACGGCAGACACAATCAGGGAGAGTCAACGCCTCTATGGAAAATGAGTTGATCGGCGTCAGCGAGAATATCCGGCGCATCCGGGAGCTCATCGACCGAGTCGCGAGCACCGGACTCAACACCGTGGTGTATGGTGAAACCGGTGTTGGCAAGGAGTTGGCGGTCCAGAGCCTCTACCAGAAGTCGGACCGGGCAAGCAAGGCGTTCGTCAAGGTCAATTGCGCCGCCCTTCCCGACACGCTGCTCGAGAGCGAAATGTTCGGCTACGAGCAGGGTGCGTTCACGGGCGCCGAGCGCCGCCGGCGGGGGAAGTTCGAGCAGGCCAGCACCGGGGTGCTGTTTCTCGACGAGATCGGCGACATGTCCCTGCCGCTCCAGTCCAAGCTCCTGCACGTGCTGCAGGGCGGTGATTTCATCCCGCTGGGATCGGAGAAGGCGGTCCAGACCAATGCCTGGGTGATTGCGGCCACCAACCACGACCTCGAGCAGGACCTGCACGCGGGCAAGTTTCGCGAAGACCTCTATTACCGGCTGAGCGCGATCAAGATTTTCATCGAACCCCTGCGCAACCGGCCCGATGACATCCCCCACCTGATCAACTACTACATCGAGAAGTTCAAGGACCAGTTCAGCAACCGCGAGCTGCGAGTGCCCTCGGCGGGGACGATCCAGCGCCTTTGCGCCCACAAGTGGCCCGCCAACGTACGCGAGCTCCAGAACGTCCTCAAACGGATCATGATTCTGGGTGACGGCGAGGACAGCCTCGACGGGTTGCTTTCCTCCATCCCGGCGCCGGCCGCGGCCGGCGGGGCGAATCCCGCCGCCCCGGGCGATTTCCTGGCGCTTCACGGTCTGGCCAACCTCTCCGCCCTGTCGCTCAAGAAGCTGCGCAAGGAGGCCATGGACCGGGTGGAAAGGGAGGTCATCACCTACGTTCTCGACAAGACGGCATGGAACCGCAGCAAGGCCACCAAGATCCTCAAGATCAGCTACAAGACCCTGCTCTACAAGATCAAGGACCTGGGCATCGAGCCGCCGCCGGATACGGTGATATAGGATGATTAGAATGCCTAGAATGCCTATAATGCCTATAATGCCCAAACCGGACAAGCCGGAACCAAAAAAGTTAAAAAGTTGGACAGAATTTAAATCTTTGTAAACACAATGCCACACACCAACCACTAAAAACCAAACACCAAAAGTGATAATGCCCTGCCCGCCGCGCCCTCCGGGCACCTCTTTTTAAAGCAGCGCTGTGGCGCCCCGGATGCCTGCGTCCTTTAGTCCGTGGCCCTAAAAGATTTTTCAGACGGCAAGTTCCCCAACACATAGGTCAGGAACAAGCGGTGGGCAGGGCGTTTTGCCGCAGGCGCGCACCACGGTTTTAAAACGGCACTTGGCGGCGCTCCCCCGCCGCCGGGTTGACCGGCCGCTCGGAATAAGCTACGCAAGATGCTGAAGGGTAGAGACGTCCGGGGACGGTGTCGGATGAAGATCTACACGGGCAGCGGGGACCGCGGCAAGACCAGCCTGTTCAGCGGCGAGCGGGTGGCCAAGGACCACGAGCGCACCGAGGCCTACGGCGACCTGGACGAGCTCAACTCCGTGATCGGGGCCCTCGCGGCCGCCCTGCCCCCGCAAAGCGCTGATCTCCGTGGGGAGTTGCAAGAGATCCAGGCCGACCTTTTTGCAATCGGCGCCTGGCTTGCCACCTCGCCGGGCGGAGCGGCCTCGGCCTCACTTCCCTCGATCGATCCCGCGCGCGCAACGGCCATCGAGCGTGCGATCGACCGGATCGACGCCACCCTCCCCCCCCTGACCGGGTTCATCCTGCCGGGCGGCAGCCCGGCGGCGGCCTGGGCCCACATCGCCCGCACCGTCTGCCGCCGGACCGAACGGCGCGTCGTCAGACTCTCCGCAGGGGCCATGGATACCGCTGCCGCCGAACCGCTGCAGCGCGCCATGGTTCACCTCAACCGGCTCTCGGACTACCTCTTCGTTCTGGCCCGACACATCAACCGGCTCCAGGGCCTTGAGGACGTCTCATGGAAGCGCTGATCGCCCGTCCACACGAAGACAGCGGCACCACTGGTTTCCGAGCGCGGATCACCGCCCGCCGTCATCTCTCTTCGAACGCATTTGAGCTCTCGCTTGATTCTCCCCCGGGCTTCCGGTTCACACCCGGCCAGCGGGTGCGGATCAGCCTCGGGGGAGCGGAGCGGGATTACTCCATCGCCTCAGCGCCGGGCGAGGGGGTTATCCGGCTTTGCATCCGCCGGGTGGAGAAGCGCAGGATCTCCGCCCGACTGGCCGAGACGCCCGTCGGTGCGACGTTGTCCTTCAGCGGCCCCCATGGCTATTTCACGTTCAGGGCCTCCCCCCGGCCGGCGGTGTTCGTGGCGACCGGCACCGGGGTTGCGCCTTTTTGCGCGATGGCCGCCTGCGGGGTTTCAGGTTTCGTCCTGCTCCACGGGGTGGGGAGAGTGGAGGAGCTTTTCTACCGCGATCTCTTGCGCGCGAAGGCGGCCGCCTATGTGCCGTGCGTTTCGGACGAGCGTGCCTCGGCACCGGGACGCTTCGAAGGGCGGGTGACGGGGTATCTGAGTGAGCGCCTGCCGGCCGGGGCCTATGACTTTTACCTGTGCGGGCGCCAGGAGATGATCCGGGATGCAACCCTTCTCGCCGACGAGAAATTCCCCAGGTCGCTGGTGTTCACTGAAATCTTCTATTAGACTCAGAGTCCCTCCACCCGCCTTTGACAAAGGGGTGCGAAGGGGGAATTCTTACAGAGCAGGAGGAGCGGGATGCGATTCGAGGTAACGAAAAAGGAAGCCGTACTGCTGGACCCCGCCGACCGCATGCAGGCCAAGTCCATACCGGTTGAGGTCCGCGCAGACCCGCTGACGGGCCGGACCGCCCGCATCTGCCACTTCCGGCGGCTTACCTTCGCGAAGCCCGATCTCAACCGGCTGATCGAGGCCTCGCGGGGCACCTGCCCCTTCTGCCCGGAGAAGGTCCTCGATCTCACCCCCTGCTTTCCGCCGGAAATTGCACCGGACGGGCGCCTCTTCCGGGGGGAGATGGTGCTCTTCCCCAACATCGCCCCTTATGACGGCCTGGGGGCCGTCGCCACCCTCGGCCGCCGCCACTACATCCCCATGACCGACATCGAGCCGGAACGCATCGCAAACGGCCTGCGCCTCGCCCTTGATTTCTACCGGCGGGCCCGCGCCATCCGGCATCCGGAAGCGGTTTATTATCTGCTGAGCTGGAACTACATGCCGGCCTCCGGCAGCTCCCTCATCCACCCCCACATCCAGGTGTTCGCCAGCGCCACCGCCCCGAACCAGCTGCGCGAAGAACTCATCGCGGCAAAGGCGTACTACACGAAAAACGGCGCCACCTACTGGGACGATCTGGTCATGGCGGAAAAGGCCGACGGCTGCCGCTATTTGGGGCGAACCGGCCGCATCGAGTGGCTGGCGGGGTTCGCCCCCTTCGGGGTCGTCGGCGACGTGATCGGGGTGGCGGCGGAATGCCGCACGATGCTCGATCTGACCGCAACCGACCTGACGGGGATCGCCACGGGCCTCACGGCCGCCATGGCGGCCTACGACAAGATGGGGATCTACAATTTCAACGTCTGCTTTTTCCCGGGCGCCGAGGGGGATGCGTTCGCGCGCCTGCACCTGGTCTTCTCCCCCCGGATCTACTACAACCCGGTCCTGTCCACCCCGGATGCGACCGCCCTGCGCACCCTTTACAACGAAACCATCTGCGTGGGATTCCCGGAGGAGATCGCCGCCTCTGTGCGGTCGGAATTCGACGCCCGTCATCCGGCGGGAGAAGGAAGTTAAATGCAGCTTCAAAAATTCGAGTTCCCCGGCGGGGGCGGTCAGAAACTCGCGGCCCTGCTCGATCTGCCGCTCGACGGCCAGCCCCTGGCGTATGCCCTGTTCGCCCACTGCTTTACCTGCTCGAAGGACGTGAAAGCGGTGTATCACATCTCCCGCGCCCTTACGCGGGAGCGGATCGCCGTGCTGCGTTTCGATTTCACCGGCCTGGGAGAGAGCGGAGGGGACTTCGCCGACACGAGTTTCCTCTCCAACGTGGAGGACCTGGTGGCGGCCGCCCGCTTTCTGGAGTCCCGCTTCGAAGGCCCTGCGCTCTTGATCGGCCACTCCTGGGGCGGGGCCGCCGTGGTCCAGGCCGCACCCGCCATCCCCTCCTCCCGGGCCGTGGTCAGCATCGCCGCGCCGGCCGACCCCCGGCATGTCACACGCACCATCGGCCCCGCCGCCGAGAGGATCGCCGCGGCCGGGGAGGCGAAGGTCTCCATCTCCGGCCGCAGCTTCACCCTGCGCCAAAAATTCCTGGACGATCTTAAAAACATCGACCCCGAGGCCGCCATCCGGAACCTGGACCGGGCGCTGCTCGTCATGCACTCGCCGATCGACGATGTGGTCGGCATCGAGAACGCGGCCCGGATCTTCCAGAGCGCCCGCCACCCCAAGAGCTTCGTCTCGCTCGACCAGGCCGATCACCTGCTCACGAACCGGGCCGATTCCCTCTATGCCGGGACGCTGATCGCGGCCTGGGCCAAGCGCTACATCACGCCGGCGGCCGCAAAACCGGCGGAGGTCTCCCCCCGGGACAACCGCATCTCGGCCCGCACCGGGCCGGGCGGGTTTCTGACCGAGATCCAGGTCAACCGCCACAACCTGGTCGCGGACGAGCCCACCGCCGTCGGCGGAACCGACCAGGGGCCCTCGCCCTTCGATCTCCTCGTGGCCGCCCTGGGGGCCTGCACCTCGATGACGCTGCGCATGTACGCCGACCGCAAGGGCTGGCCGCTCGAGGCCGCCTCCGTGCGCCTCACGCACGCGAAGATCCATGCCTCGGACTGCGAATCCTGTGAGCTCGAAGAAGGGATGCTCGACCGCATCGAGCGCGAGATCGAGATCGAGGGCTCTCTCGACGACGAGCAAAAGCAGCGCCTGCTTCAGATCGCCGACCGCTGCCCCGTGCACAAGACCTTGACCTCGGAGGTGGAGATCAAAACCCGTCTGAAGCGGAAGTGAAAATTCTGTTACCACCCCAAAAAGAGACTTCTTCTGCTCAAATCGATCCCCGCCTCACCTTGCCAGTTTGGCGATCGCCGCCGCCACCTCACGGCTGAGGCCCGCGACCGCTTGGCTGTGGGCTGCGACCAACGCCTCGACCGATGGCCCCGCCACCTTCTCCCGGATGACCGCATGGCCTGAGTCCCACTGGCTCCGGCCGTCCCCGGCGAACACCTGCCAGTGCGCCCGCAGAACGACCTGATCCTCCAGTCGGCCGTCGAACTGGGTCACCTGAAAGGTCACGTGATAATCGACCGGCGCCGTCGAGGGCCATGGAAAGTGAAGCATCCGGTGGGTCCCCAGCAGAACCGAAAGGTTGTCGGCCATGGCGCGTACAAGCCCATTGGACAGGGGCTCCGCCCATTGGGAGAGATCGACCAGATCAATGCCGTTGTGGCTGTTGCGCACGATGATATTGCGGCGGTCCAGGTACTCCGCCAGACGGACGGGTCCGATACCGACGGATAGGCGCGGAAGCTTCGCCGCCGGGTCCATGGGTGGGTCGGATGCGGCCAGCGAGCTCAAGACATAAAGACGGGGGGCGGGACGTTGGCCGGTGCCGATCAGGCTGCAGGCACCGGCCAGCAGTACGAGCCCCATCAAGGTGCAGCATGCGGCGGCCATGGTCTTGGTTTTCATCACTGACCTCCGAGCGGTTGACCCGATGCCCTCCCACGCAGGAGCGAATCGGGATGGCGTTCCAGATAGTCGGAGAGAGCCCGCAGGGACCGTGCCGTCGCCGAGAGCTCGGTCAAAAACAGCGACAGGTGGTAGCGCAGCTCGGAATTGTCGGCGGTCATGCTGCCGATGTGGGCGAGGGTTTTCTCGGACTGGCGCAGCGTCGAGCGCAACTCGTCGGCGGTTCTGGTGACCTCCACGGCGATGGGGTCGATGTGGCGATTGAGGTTTTGGGCCAGCGTGCGGGTTTCGTGAATCGCGGACCCCAGCGGCTTCATCTGCGCATCGGCATGGGTCAGAAGCGTGCGCAGCTCTTTCAGGGTGCGCTCCACCTGGGCACCGATGGTGGTGAGTTTGGTATCGACCCGGCCGGCGATCCCGACCGCATCCTGCGATACTTGGCGCAGGTTGGCGATGATATCCGGGATGGCGGGAGAGGCCAGGATATCCCGAATGCTCGCCAGCGTCTCACGCACGTCGCGGACCACCTCGTCGAGCGGGATCTGCTGCAAGGACTTTTGAATTCGCTGTACCGGCGTGGGAATGGTCGGGATCTCCAGAAGGCCGGGGCTGACCATGAGCATCGAGGCTGCCGCCGCCGGCATGGCGGCTTCCGGGAAGAAATCGAGCTGGATGGAGAGCTGCCCGGTGATGAAGCTCTGCATCTGCAGCTGGGCTTTCAACCCCATGGCGATGAGATCCTTGAGCTTCGTCGCCGTGGGGCTTTTGGACAATCGCTGGATCCGGTCCGGGTAAAGCAGCACGGAAACCGGGATGCGAAACTCCTGCCGCTCCGTTTCGTAAACGATCTGGATCTCGCTCACCTCCCCGACGGCAACACCGCGGAACGTGACGGGAGCGCCGACCTGTAGCCCCCCCACCGAGCCGTCGAAAAACATCACCGCTCGGGTGACGGCCCGAAACAATGCCCCTGAGCCCAGAAGAACGATCCCGAGGAAAACGAGCGCCAGGGCCCCGAGGACAAACGCGCCGATGAGGGTTTTACTGACGGGGGTGGCCATAGGCAGCACCTCTCAAGGCAGTTTGGGCACGAGGCTCACGCCTCGCCCCGGGTCAGGAATGTTCGCACCGTTGGGTTGCCGGCGTCATCGCGCAGTGTCTTCGGATCGCCGGCGGCGATCATGGTCTTGGTTTCAGCGTCGAGAAAGACCGAGTTGTTGCCGATCGTGAAAATGCTCGCCAGCTCATGGGTGACGACCACCACCGTGGCCCCGAGGCTCTCGCGCAGCTCGAGGATGAGCTCATCCAGCCGCCGGGCGCTGATCGGATCCAACCCGGCCGATGGCTCATCGAAAAAAAGAATCTCGGGGTCGAGCGCCATGGCTCGTGCCAGCCCGGCGCGCTTCTGCATGCCACCGCTGATTTCGGACGGGTAATACGCCTCGAAACCGGAAAGCCCCACCAGCGCCAGCTTGAGCGCCACCAGCTCCTCGATCTGGGCCCGGTTGAGATCGGTGAACTCCTGCAGCGGCAAAGCGACGTTTTCAGCCAAGGTCATCGAACTCCACAGGGCGCCTTTCTGATAGAGGACCCCGATGCCGCGCAGGATCCGGTCCCGCTCCTCGGGCAAGGCCTGCCAGAAATCGATCTCCCCGTAGCGCACGCTGCCCTTGGCGGGCGGGATCAGGCCGATCATGTGCCGCAGGAGGGTGCTCTTGCCGCAGCCGCTTCCGCCCATGATGATGAAGACATCCCCGCGGTTAACCGTAAACGTGAGGTCCTTCTGAATCACGACAGGGCCGTAGGCCATGGTCAGATCGTTGACGATGATGTGGGGCGCTGCGCTCACGCTAGATTCCAATCACGTTCAAGGCAAAAGTGATGATGGCTGTCGCCACCACGATCGCGACGATGGCGGTCACGACCGCCGAGGTGGTGGCCGCCCCCACGGCCGATGCGCTCCGGCCGCATTGCATGCCCCGCAGGCAGCCCGCCAGGGCAATCAGGACGCCGAAGACCGTGGAATGGAACAACCCGATCCAGAAATAGGTCAGGGTGAGGGATGCCTTGGTCTGGTTCAGGTATTCGACCCACCCCAGGTTGAGCATCCCGACGCCTACGATCAGGCCGCCGATGATCCCCATGACGTCCGCGTACACGCACAAAATCGGCATCATGACGACCAGGGCCAGCATGCGGGGCAGCACCAGGAATTCAATGGGGGAAATCCCCATGGTCTTCAGGGCATCGATCTCTTCGTTGACCTGCATGGTCCCCAACTGGGCCGCAAAGGCCGCCCCGGTCCGGCCGGCCATGATCACCGCCGCCATGACCGCCCCCATCACCCGCACCATGGCGACCGCCACCAGGTCGGCGACGTAGATCTGGGCACCGAACAGGAGCAGCTGAATGGCACCCACGAACGCCAGGATCAGCCCCACGAGCAAGCTGATCAACGTGACGATCGGCAAGGCCTGAGGACCGCAACTCCAGATGAACCCCACCAGGTCGGAACTCTGGAATTGGGCTCGGCCGACGAGAAACCGGCAGAAGGCCACAAACGCCTCGCCGATGAAGGCGAGTGTTTCGGCCGCCGCGTCCCAAGCCCGCAACGCGACCTCGCCGAGCCGGGACAAGAAAGGCTCCGGTTTTCCGTCGTGGCGCGCCTTTTCCCTGGCCGGCAGGGCCGTTGCCAGCCTCACCAGGCGCTGGATGCCGGGAGGCAGCCGGTGGGAGTCGAAGGCCACCCCGTGCGCGGCGCAATAGGAATGCAGTTTGACGAGCACGCTTAAAAGGGAACTGTCCCACGCGGAAACCCGCTGCGCATCGAGGACGATGCAGCTCAAGCCCGGCAGGGAGCCGGCCTGTTGGATCACTTCGTCGGCGGACGGGGTGGGGCCGTCGATCTTCCAGCGGCCGGCGAGATAAACGTTGAGGGCCGCCGGGGGCGCCGGTTCGCAGCGCAGGACGGCAGCTTCCCCGAGTGGGCGGCGAGCGGTGGGTTGACTGTGGTCCGGCAAGTCGATCACGTGTCCCTCGAATTTGGGCGCCGGAGCCGATGTCCGACCCTGCCGCCCGGGGCGGCAGCGATCCCCCCCCGCCATGGACTTCTGTAGTAGAGAGCGCGATATCTGTCAACTGCTCCACCAAACACACACAACCATTTCCGTTCGCCTCGCGACCGGTTCTGTCAGACGCTTTGCATGGCGCGCAGGGCCATGCTAACGGCAACGAAACCGATCGGCTTAATTCTTCCTGTTTCCCCATTGACAAATGGGGCCGGGTCATTTCAAAATTGAGCATCCCAGAAGACGTTGCTTGGGTTCAGGAAAGCGAAGGCGCTTTATTTAAGGGGATGCATCGTCAAGGCGTATTTCATTCGACAGTTCATTCATCAATCCCGGCAGGCTGAATGGGGGCCTCGGGTGCGGAAAGGCTTCTTCATGAAAAAATTCGGAATCATTCTCGGTGCGATATTTCTTCTGGTGGTGGCGCTCTTTACCCTCTGGGTCCTAAGCCGCCCCGAGCGCGGCACGACCGGCTCGGTCAGCACGAATTTCCGGTGGCTGGGTCCGAACGACAAGATCGTGGTCGACGGTTTCGACGACCCCAAAGTTCAGGGCGTCGCCTGCCACATTTCCCGGGCCCAAACCGGGGGGGTGAAGGGTGCCATCGGAGTGGCGGAGGACACGAGCGACGCCAGCATTGCCTGCCGCCAGATTGGGCCGATCCGGATCCTCGGGGAGATCAAAGACGGCGAGAGGGTCTTCGACGAGCACCGCAGCCTCGTGTTCAAGGCGCTTCAGGTGGTGCGTTTTTTCGACCGCGAGCGAAAGGTGCTGGTCTACGTCTCCTACAGCGACCGCGTCCTCTCGGGAAGCCCCCAGAACAGCATCAGCACGGTACCGATCATGGTGTGGCCGAGCCCATAGACCCCGGCAGCCTCTGAAGCCGTGCGGATCGGATACTCGAACGAATGATAGCAAGGCGCTGCACTCGGACGCCAGTTCCGCTGCGCCCCATTGCCGCCGGTGACCTTGGCCGTTGAGAATAACACCGCACATTCGACCGCATAGAAAGCTGCGTTGGTGACCGCCTAACAACACCCCGCCTTGATTCCTTTAAGCCGCATGTTTGCCTGCCATAAGGAACAACTTCGATTCCCGCACGGGTTGGGGGAAGAGGTGATGGGAGCCCACCGGCGGGGAGCCCTGGAGCGGGGCGGGCCGGATACGTCCGGACAGAGGTTTTCCCTTAAGTATGATAGGCCATTGGGCGATATTCCTTCCGAAGGGCCCCGGTAGAGGCCCCCTGTAAAAAACGCCTTCAGACTCAACCATGGCACCCATGGGATCAGTCCGCATCCGAAATTTGAAAACGGGCATGGTACTGGCGGATGATGTCAAAGACATCAAAGGCCGCCTGCTCCTGCCGAAAGGCAGGCCCATCGGCCCTGAGCACATCCGGATTTTCAAAATCTGGGGCATCCCGCAGGTGCCGGTGGCGGAAGCGCCGCCGCAGGAGGAGGGGCTTCCGACCCCGGTCATCGACCCGGCGCGGCTGGATGCGGTCCGGTCGAAGCTGGACAACCGGTTCCGGCTCACCGACCGCCGCCACCCTGCCATACAGGAGATCTTCGCCCAGGCGCTTCAGGTCGCGGCCTCCGGCGCCTTTCTCACCGACGCGGGCCCCCCTCTGCCGGAGCCGGAAAAAGCAGAGCAACGGCCCCCTCCGCCCGACGAGGATTTCCTCAAAAAACTGATCGAACGCAACATCCTCCTGCCGGAAATCCCTTCGATCGTCTTCGAGCTGAACGAGGTGATCTCCAACCCCCTCTCGACGGCCGACCAGATGGCCCAGGTGATCAACAAGAGCCCGAGCCTCACCGCTCAGCTGCTGCGGATCGTCAATTCCTCCTTCTACGGGCTGCCGGCGCGCGTGGAGCGCGTGTCACTGGCAGTGACCCTGATCGGCACCCGCGAGCTCTCGGCGCTGGCGATGGGCATCAGCATCATGTCGCTCTTTCGGAAAATCCCCAGCCGCCTGCTGAACATGCAGCTCTTCCTGCAGCACAGCCTGGCCTGCGGCATCG
>JBFYWX010000211.1:0-19321 GCA_041310825.1 Desulfobacteraceae bacterium
ACACCACGGTGATGTGGCAGGTCGGTTTCAGGATACGCGTGCCTCTTCCGCGGGCCTTGGTACCCCAGCGCTTCAACACCGGGCCTTCGTCAGCCGTGATATTGCGCACGACGAGCCGGTCGACATCCACATCCGGTTTCTGGTCGGCGTTCGCGACCGCGGAGCGCAGGGCCTTCTCCAGCGTCTTCGCCGCTTTCTGGGGCATGAACTTCAGAATGCTCAGCGCGGCCCCCACCGGCTTTCCCTTCACCGCCGAGGACACCTTCAGCACCTTCAGCGATGACACGCGCACATATCTCGAAACGGCTTTTGCCTGCATGGCGAATAGTTCCTCTTCTTTCCGGGTTCATCAGGGCGGCCGGATCAGGCGGCCTTGGTCTTCTTGTCGCCCGAGTGGCCGTGGAAGGTTCGGGTCGGTGAAAACTCACCCAGCTTGTGTCCGACCATGTTCTCGGAGACGAACACGGGGATGAACTTGCGGCCGTTGTGAACGGCCAGCGTCAACCCCACCATCTCCGGCACGATCATCGAGCGCCGGGACCAGGTCTTGATGACTCGGCTGGCGCGAGTTTCCTGCGCAACCTGCACTTTCTTCAAAAGCTTCACATCGATGAACGGACCTTTTTTCAACGACCTTGCCATAGCATCTCCAGACGAGTCGGTTTCAACGGAAACCGGTGACGGTGTTAAGTGACTCCCGCGTCGGCCGGCAGTGGGGCTACTTGCGCCGCTTCACGATCAGCCGGTCGCTCGGTTTCTTCTTGCGCGTCTTGTACCCCTTGCTCGGCATGCCCCACGGGCTGCAGGGGTGCCGGCCGCCGGAGGATTTGCCTTCGCCGCCGCCCATGGGGTGGTCGACCGGATTCATAGCCACCCCGCGCGTGTGGGGCCGTTTGCCCAGCCATCGTTTGCGCCCGGCCTTGCCGTACGAGACTTTCTCGTGCTGCAGATTGCCCACCTGTCCGACGGTGGCGCGGCAGTCGAGCAGCACCTTGCGCACCTCGCCGGAGGGCAGCTTGATCTGGGCGTAGCTGCCCTCTTTGGCCATCAACTGGGCGTAGCCGCCGGCGCTGCGCACGATCTGACCGCCCTGGCCGGCCCGCAGTTCGATGTTGTGCACCTGGGTTCCGAGCGGCATGTTCCGCAACGGCAGGCTGTTGCCCGGCTTGATGTCCGCGGCGGGCCCGGCCTCCACCATGTCGTTCACCTTGAGGTCCTGGGGCGCCAGGATATAGCGCTTCTCACCGTCCACGTAGTGCAGCAGGGCGATGCGGGCGGACCGGTTCGGATCGTATTCGATGGAGGCCACCCGGGCCGGAATGCCGATTTTGTCGCGCTTGAAGTCGATCACCCGGTAGTGCCGCTTGTGCCCCCCGCCGCGCTGCCAGGCCGTCACCCGACCGTAGACGTTGCGGCCGCCGCTCTTGCGCAGCGGTTGCAGCAGGCTTTTCTCCGGCGTTGTTTTCGTGATTTCTTCAAACGTGTCGTAGGTCTGAAAGCGCCGCCCCGGAGAGGTCGGCTTGACTTTTTTAATTCCCATCGTCTGCTCCTCGGATCTTACGCCCCTTCAAAAAATTCGATGCGCTCGCCCGGCATCAGCCGCACGATCGCCTTCTTCCAGTCCCGGCGCTTGCCGGCACTACGGCCGCGCTGGGTTGTCTTGCCCAGCATCTGCATGGTGTGCACGGAGACCACCCGGACCTTGAACGCCTGCTCCACGGCCCGCCGGATTTCGATGCGGTTCGCCCGGCGGTCCACCTCGAAGGAGACCTGGTTGCTCAGCTCCTTCTGGATGTTGGTTTTTTCCGTGATCAGGGGCCGGATGATGATATCGTAGTGTTTCATGAGATCAGCCTCCCCTCGATAACCGTGATCGCCGGCTGCAGCAGCACGAGGGTCTCGTACTTGAGCACGTCGTAGACGTTCAGCCCCTCGCTGCGCAGCACCTTGACCTTCGGCACGTTGCGCGAGGATCGCTCCAGGTGGTCGTTCTTCGCCTCCGTGACGATGAGCGCACTCTTGAGGTTCAGGGCCTTCAAGACGCTCACGAAGCGCCGGGTCTTGATCTCGGGCAGATCGAACCCGTCGAGCACGATCAGCGCATTCTCCTGGAACTTGCTGCTCAAGGCCATTTTGAGGGCGAGCCGGCGGACCTTCTTCGGGACCTGATAGTCATAGGTCCGGCCGTCCGGCCCGAAAATAACGCCGCCGCCTCTCAGCAACGGCGACTTGATGTCGCCGCGCCGCGCCCGGCCGGTGCCCTTCTGCTTGTAGAGCTTGCGGGTGCTGCCGGCGACGTCCCCGCGGTGCTTCACCTGGGGATGGGCATTGCGCCGGTTGGCCAGCTGCATGGTCACGACCTCATGCAGCACATGGGACTTGACCGGAACGTTGAACACCGCGTCCGGCAGGTCGGCCTGCGCCACCTGCTTGCCTTCGATATTGAGGACATCTATGACAGCCATAATTCCACCATTTTCCGTTGCAACGTCACGCTATTTTTTCCTGACGATCTTTTGTTTCTTGACGGCCACCAGACCGGTCGTGGGGCCCGGCACGGCGCCCTTCACCATGAGGATGTTCTCCTCCGGTCGAATGTCGACGATCTCGATGTTCTGCATGGTCTGATGATCTACCCCGTAGTGCCCCGGCATGCCTCTGCCCTTGAACACGCGGGAGGGCCAGGCGCTGGTCCCGATCGAGCCGGGAATCCGGTGGCACTTGCTGCCGTGGGTCGTGGGACCGCCGCTGAAGCCTTCCTTCTTCATGACGCCGGAAAAGCCGCGCCCCTTGGTGGTCCCGCAGACGTCCACCCGTTCCCCTACGCTAAAAATCTCGAGCGTGATCTTCTGCCCGAGACTGTAGGCCTCCGGGTTGTCCACCGGGAACTCCTGCACGTGGCGGAAGAACGTCTCCCCGCTCTTCCGGAAGTGCCCCTGGCGGGGCTTGGTCACGCGCTTGGCCTTGACTTCACTGAACCCCAACTGCAAGGCGTTGTATCCGTCGGTCGCCGTGGTCTTGATCTGGGTCACGACGCAGGGGCCGGCCTCAATGACGGTCACCGGAACGTAGCGGCCGTCCGGGGCGAAAAGCCCCGTCATCCCCAGTTTTTTCCCCATTAGTCCTTTGCTCATATTCGCAACTCGCCTTCCTGCTTGCCCGTTCCGCCGCTGGCCCGGACTAGAGTTTGATTTCGACATCGACCCCCGGGGAGAGATCCAGCTTCATCAGGGCGTCCACGGTCTGCTGCGTCGGTTCGAGAATGTCCAGCAGGCGCTTGTGAGTCCGCATTTCGAACTGCTCCCGGGACTTTTTGTCCACGTGCGGCGACCGCAGCACGGTGTACTTGTTGATCCGTGTCGGCAACGGTATCGGGCCGACGACCTTGGCCCCCGTCTTGGAGGCCGTGTCCACGATGTCCGTTGCGGACTGGTCCAGCAGTTTGTGATCGTAGGCTTTGAGTCGGATCCGTATTTTCGTGTTCGTGATCATGATTTACGCTTTCCTTTGCTACGCGATGACGTCGGCGACCACACCGGCACCCACTGTCCGGCCGCCTTCCCGTATCGCAAACCGCAGCTCCTTCTCCATCGCTATCGGGGTGATCAGCTCCGCCGAAATCGCCACGTTGTCCCCCGGCATCACCATCTCCACCCCCTCCGGCAGCGTCACCACCCCCGTCACATCCGTCGTCCGAAAATAAAACTGCGGCCGATACCCATTGAAAAACGGCGTGTGACGCCCGCCCTCTTCCTTGCTCAAAATGTACACCTCCGCCTTGAACTTCGTGTGCGGCGGGATCGACCCGGGCTTGGCCACCACCTGCCCCCGCTCCACCTCGTCGCGCTTGGTCCCCCGCAGCGACACCCCCACGTTGTCCCCCGCACGACCCTCGTCCAACAGCTTGCGGAACATCTCCACCCCCGTGCACACCGTCTTCTGCGTCGGCCGGATCCCCACGATCTCTACCTCGTCCCCAACCTTCACCACACCCCGCTCCACCCGCCCCGTCACCACCGTCCCGCGCCCCGAAATGCTGAACACATCCTCGATCGGCATCAAAAACGGCTTGTCAATCTCGCGCTTGGGCTCCGGAATGTAGGCATCCACCGCCGCCATCAACTCAAATATGCACTTCGCCGCCTCGCTCTTCGGATCATCCGCCTCCAGCGCCTTCAACGCGCTGCCCCGCACGATCGGAATATCATCCCCCGGAAACTCATACTTGGACAAAAGCTCCCGCAGCTCCAACTCCACCAGCTCGATCAGCTCCGGATCGTCCACCATGTCGCACTTGTTCAAAAATACCACAATGTAGGGAACCCCCACCTGCCGCGCCAGCAAAATGTGCTCCCGCGTCTGCGGCATCGGCCCATCGTCGGCCCCCACCACCAATATCGCACCGTCCATCTGCGCCGCGCCCGTGATCATGTTCTTGATGTAGTCCGCATGCCCCGGACAGTCCACGTGCGCATAATGCCGGTTGTCCGTCTGATACTCCACATGCGCCGTCGCTATCGTGATCCCCCGCTCCTTCTCCTCCGGCGCCTTGTCAATCTGATCAAAAGGTACGTAATCCGCCTTGCCCATCAGGCTCAACTGCTTGGTGATCGCCGCCGTCAGCGTCGTCTTCCCATGGTCAATGTGCCCAATCGTCCCCACATTCACGTGCGGCTTCGTTCGCTCAAACTTCTGCTTGGCCATCTCCTCTTCCCTCCGCAAAAAGTAAAATGAGATTGGTTGGAACACCTATCTTCGCCGCAAGCGACGGTCGATACCGAATGGAGCCCACGACCGGAATCGAACCGGTGGACCTCTTCCTTACCAAGGAAGCGCTCTACCGACTGAGCTACGTGGGCTCATCCTCCGGGCCGGCCACCCCATGCCCGGAGAGCGTTGAAACGTTGTGGAGCGGGCGACGAGATTCGAACTCGCGACATCCAGCTTGGAAGGCTGGAGCTCTACCAGCTGAGCTACACCCGCCGGGAAGTGCACCGCATACCGCCGATCCGCCGCTCGTGCGCGGGTCCAAGGTAACACGAAGACCGATGCAGGAAGTCCTGTAGTGGCTATCGATCTCGAACGGCGCCGCCGAAATCTCCTACAAAAGACCCATATCAGGCTGGTGGTGGGGGGAGGATTCGAACCTCCGAAGGCATCGCCGACAGATTTACAGTCTGTTCCCTTTGACCGCTCGGGAACCCCACCCTGACAACGACCCACCCGCAGTCGTTTCGTTCGAACCCGGGGCGGCCCCGGACACCACACCCCTGCCCCGTCGATGCCTGGAGCCAGCGGAGGGACTCGAACCCCCGACCCACTGATTACAAATCAGTAGCTCTACCAGCTGAGCTACGCTGGCAATAAAGAGCCTCCCACGGTCTTGAATCGTTCCCACAAGACCACAGAGAGCTTACAAAAGACGAGCTTGTAGAAGTTTTTATCCAGCGTGTCAAGCGAAATTTTTGAGCATTATAGAACGGAAGGCTGAAAAAGCAAGTTTTTTCTGCGGCCGCTGCCCCCCCCGGGGGACGATTTGCGCCCGCAGCTCGCGCAGGGCCGGGCCGTCGCAATTGATCCAGAGGAGAAATCGTGCTATCATATGTTAACTTTATGCCGCTGCGAAGCGCCCCGGGGGGTTGACAACGCCCGGGGGGTTTGGTCTATGGGGACGACACGACCGGTTGCGGCCTGCCCGCCGCGCCACCGCAATCTGCAGCCAGGTGACCGGCGACTCGAGGAGGATCTCTGCGCATGCGTTTACAAAAATTCCGCTCTGGGGCCGGGTCTCTGGCGTTGATCGTCGCTCTGGGCTGTTCGCACGTGGCCGGTGAAAGAGCGCCGGGCGCCGCCCCGCCCGCATCCCCCCCTGCCGCTGCTTCCGCCGCCGCGCTCCCCGCGTCGACGCTCCATGAAACAGCCCCGGCCAAAACGTCGCGGGCGGAAACCCGTCTGGCCGTCCCGCCGGTTCTTTCCCCGCCGGCGGGCCAGGAGGATGGCGCCCCGACGGAGGAAGGGGACGACAGCACCAACGGCGGCGAGGGGCCCTTCACTCAGGCCCTCGCGCTTTGCCAGAAGGCCCAACGCTGGTGGCAGGCAGGCGATCTGGAGCAGGCGATCGGCCTGCTCGACGACGCCTACGCCCTGATTCTGGAAGTGGACCCGGGCAACGACCCCCTTCTGATCCAGGAAAAAGACGACTTGCGCTACACCATTTCCAAGCGCATCCTGGAGATCCATTCGTCGCGGCGCGTCGCGGTCAACGGGGAACGCAACGCCATCCCGCTCATCATCAATGCCCACGTTCAGAGTGAAATCGACTCCTTCACCCTCGGCCGCGAACGGGAGTTCTTCCGGGCGGCCTACCGCCGCTCCGGGAAGTACCGGCCCAAAATCGAGGCCGCCCTCAAGGAGGCCGGGCTGCCGGTGGAACTCGCCTGGCTGCCCCTGATCGAGAGCGGCTTCAAGGTCAACGCCCTCTCGACGGCGCGAGCGCTGGGGTTGTGGCAGTTCATCCCCTCCACCGGCTACCGCTACAATCTCAACCGCGACGGGTACATCGACGAGCGCATGGACCCGGAAAAGGCCACCCGAGGCGCCATCGACTACCTGCGGGAGCTGCACGACATGTTCGGGGACTGGTCCACGGTGTTGGCCGCCTACAACTGCGGCGAGAACCGGGTCATGCGCACCATTCAGAGCCAGAACATCAACTACCTCGACGATTTCTGGGACCTCTACGAGCGCCTGCCGCGCGAGACCGCCCGCTACGTGCCGCGCTTCCTGGCGACGCTGCACATTGTGAGCTCACCCGAGAAATACGGCCTGGACGACGTCGCGCTCGAGCCGGAACTGGAGTTCGAAACGGTCTCCGTGCCGAAGCAGGCCGCGCTGAAGAGCATCGCCCAGGTGACCGGCATCGACGCGGACCTTCTGCGCGAACTCAACGCCGAACTGCGCCAGGGCGTCCTGCCGGAGAACGGGTATGAATTGCGCGTCCCCGCGGGGGAGGCCGAACGGGTGACGGCCAAGATCGACGAAATCCCCACCTACCACCCCCGCAAGATCCAGGTGGTGCAGCACCGGGTGCGCAGAGGTGACACCCTGAGCAGTCTGACCCGCCGCTACGGCAGCGACATAAAAAGCATCCAGCAGGCGAACAGCCTGCGCGGAACCGGCCCGCTGGTCGCCGGCCGCACCCTGCGCATCCCGCTGACGGACTACCGCCCCACCGATATGCCCGCCACGGCCGCCGCGGGCGGAAGCGCCGGTAAACGGCCGTCCATCGAGCACGTGGTGCGCGCCGGGGACTCGCTTTACAATCTCGCCCAGCGCTACAACACCTCCGTCCAGGAGATCCAGCGCCAAAACCAGCTCAAGGGCACCCGGATCACCGTGGGCCAGCGCCTGGCGATCTCACCGTCCACCCCCCCGCCGGCGCAGGCGCCTCACCCCAGGCCCACCATTTACGCCGTCCGGCCGGGCGACACCCTGCACGCCATCGCCAAAAGCCACAACATGAGCCTGGATCAACTGCTGGCCCTGAACAACCTCTCCTCGCTCTCCAGGATTGTTCCGGGCCAGAAAATCACCTTGGAATGAGCCCCATCCGCCGCACGCGCTGGCGCGTTATCACCGGCGCACCCTGCTCGGGCAAGACGGCCGTCATCGAGGAGCTCGCCCACCGGGGCCACCCGGTGGTGCCGGAAACCGCACGCGCCCATATCGACCGGGAGCTGGCCCGGGGCCGGTGCCTTGAAGAGATCAAGGCGGACCCCGCGGCCTTCGAGGGGCGGATCTTCCACACCAAGCTGGCGCTCGAAAACCGCCTGCCGGCGGGGCAGCCCTACTTCCTGGACCGCGGCCTGCCGGACAGCATCGCCTACTTCCGCCTGGAGGGGCTCGACCCGGAGGAGCCCCGCACTCATAGCCGGCAGGTGCGCTATCACCGCGTTTTTCTATTCGAACGACTGGACTTTCTGAAAGACCCGGTCCGCTCCGAAAACGCGCAGACCGCGGCCCTCATCGAGCGGCTGATCGAGGAGGCGTACGGGAGTCTGGGGTATCCCCTGGTCCGGGTGCCGGTGCTGACGGTCGCAGACCGCGCGGATTACGTGTTGGCACGGGTGTGAGTCCGTCGGCCGGTCGACGGGTGACGGGCTGACCGGCCGACGGGCTGACCAAGAGCAAAGCCACCTCCGCCGCCGTCAAGTGCCGCCAGGCGCCTTCCGGCAGGTTCCCCAGCGGAATGCCGGCGAAGCGGACACGCGCCAGGCGGACGACCTCGTTCCCCACTCGACCGACCATGCGCCGGATCTGCCGGTTACGGCCCTCCTTGAGGATAATGCGGAACCGCTTTTCGGAGATCCGCGTCACGTCGGCCGGCCGTGTGCGGGTATTCAGAATCGGCAGCCCGCGGGCCATCCGCTGCAGCGCCCCGTCCGAAATGGGCCACGCCACGGTGACGTCGTACTCCTTTTCGTGGTCGAAGGACGGGTGCGACAGACGATGGTGGAGCCGCCCGTCGTTGGTGAGCAGGAGCAGGCCGGTCGAGTCCTTGTCCAGGCGCCCCACCGGGAAGACCCGCTCGGGCAGATCAACGAACTCCATCACGATCCGCTTGCCCGGGTGGCGGCAGCTGGTCACATAGCCCGCCGGCTTGTGCAGCACGATGTATAGCGCCTTCGGCGACGGTACGACCGCCGCGCCGTCCACCGCCACCTGGTCATGGTCCGGGTCGATCTTCGCCC
Organism: Desulfobacteraceae bacterium; assembly: GCA_041310825.1. Lineage (GTDB taxonomy): Bacteria > Desulfobacterota > Desulfobacteria > Desulfobacterales > SpSt-501 > SpSt-501. Next base: position 8,751 of record JBFYWX010000211.1, read on the forward strand.
CCAGCCCGTCCACCACATCCCCGTTGACCGTGACGCGCCCTTCGCGGATAAGGGTTTCCCCCCGGCGGCGCGAGCACACGCCGGCAGCGGAGAGGTATTTTTGCAGACGGACCAGACTCACCGACGCAACCTAACTGCGGTAGTCCGCATTGATTTTGACATAGTCGATGGAAAAATCACACGTGTAGACCGCATCGTGCCCCGTGCCCTGGTGCAGATCGATGCTGATTTCGAACTCATCGGTTTTGAGGACGCGGGTCGCCTCGGCCTCGGCCGCTTTGCCGCAGCCCATGCCGCCGGCCACCATCTGCACCGGCCCGATGAAGATGTCGACCCGGCCGGGATCGAAGGGCACCCCGGCCCGGCCGGCCGCCGCCAGGACCCGGCCCCAGTTGGCATCCTCGCCGAAGAGGGCCGTCTTGACGAGCGGGGAGTTGGCCACCGTGTCCGCGATCTTGAGGGCATCGGGGTCTGAGGCGGCCCCGCGCACCGCAACGCGCACGAGCTTGTTGGCGCCCTCGGCATCCTTGACCACCCAGCGGGCCAAAGCCAGCATGGTGTCATCGAGAAGCGCCTGGAACGCCGCCCGCTCCGCCGGGCTCTTGACCGCAGCCGCGGAAAGGCCGCTTGAAAGGAGCAGGATGGTGTCGTTGGTGCTGGTGTCGCCGTCCACGGTGATGCGGTTGAAGGAGCGCTCGGCCCCGGCCGCGAGCACCTCGCGCAGGAGCGGGGCCTCCACCCGGGCGTCCGTCATGATGAAGCAGAGCATGGTGGCCACATCCGGCCGAATCATACCCGCCCCCTTGGCCACTCCGGTGACGGTGACCGCGCGGCCGCCGACCGGCCCGCGGCGCGAGACGACCTTCGGCACGCGGTCGGTGGTCATGATGGCCTCGGCGAAATCCGTGACCCCACCGGGCGCAAGGGCACGCACCAGGCCGGGCAGCGCCTGCTCGATGCGTTCCACCGGCAACGGCTCGCCGATGACCCCGGTCGAGGCGACCAGCACCTGATCCTCGGGGACGGCGACCGCCCCGGCCGCCGCCGCTGCCATGCGCCGGGCGTCGCGTTCGCCGGCCTGCCCGGTGCAGCAGTTGGCGTTGCCGCTGTTCACGATGACCGCCCGGCAGACCCCGGCCTGAACCCGCTCGCGGTCAAGCCGCACCGGCGCCGCCTGGACCATGTTGCGGGTGAAGAGCCCGGCCACCGCCACCGGCCGGTCGGAAACGATCAGGCCGAGGTCCTTGCACCCGTTTTTCTTGATGCCCGCGGCCACTCCGGCCGCCACGAAACCCGGACAGGGTATGATCTGCATCACACCGACTCCTTTCCTAATGGGTTCCCTCAGCCGCGGCTGTATCCGGAACCGTCTGAAATATAACGGTGATTTGACAGATTCCAGGCGGCTTGTCAAACCGGGCGCACCTGGGGTTTGGGACACCGCCCTGATTGACAGCCGCTCGAAATTGCTGTAGGGGGAAGGCGTTAATCCACACCGCGTGGCTGCCGCCAACGCCGAGGAACTCGCCGCCATGACGCCCCCCGTTAAAATCTGCAAACGCTGCAGCGAGCGTTTGGAACTGCATCGAACGTGAACGTCGGTGCTGCTGCGCTGCCGGGCCTGCGGCGCCGAGTACCCCCTATCCGGCTTCCGGGATGAGATCGACGACGCCCTCACGGAGGAGTTGGCCGACATCCGCTGCGACCGCCTGTGATGCGCAATTTTAGACTGACCATCGAGTACGACGGCACCCGCTACAGCGGCTGGCAGCGGCAGGCCGAGGAGCCGACCATCCAGGCGGAAATCGAGAAGGCCCTTGCCACCATGACCCGCACCGCCGTGGTCCTGCTGGGAGCAGGCCGCACCGATGCCGGTGTGCACGCCCTGGGCCAGGTCGCCAATTTCCGCTTGGACACCCGCCTGGCCCCCGATCAGATCCTCAAGGGGCTGAACAGCCTCCTGCCGCCGGACATCGCCATTCTGGAATGCCGCCAAGTCCCGGAGGATTTTCATGCCCGGTTTTCCGCCAAAAGCAAAACCTACCGCTACCGGGTGCTGAACCGGGAGGTTCGAAACGCCGTCGACCGCCACACCTGCTGGTTCATTCACTCCCCCCTCGATCTTCCCGCGATGCAGGCGGCAGCGCGCAGCGTGATCGGCCGCCGCGATTTCAAGGCCTTCGAAAGCACCGGCAGCCCGCGGGCGCACACGGTGCGGCACGTCACCGCGGCCGAGTGGGTTCACGACCTGAATTCGGGTTTCTTCATTTTTCAAATCGTGGCCGATGGGTTCCTGCGCTGCATGGTGCGCAACATCGTCGGGACACTGGTGGCGGTAGGGCGCGGAAAGATCGAGCCAACCCGCATGGCAGCGATTCTGGACTCGCGCGACCGGCGGCAGGCAGGCCCCACCGCCCCGGCGCGCGGGCTGTTTCTGGTAGAGGTCCGGTATGAATGACCTCCCGGCGTTCTGATGCGATGGATTGAAACCGGGCCTTTTTGATGCTAAAGGCCGCAGGGCAACGGTTGTTCTCATGGATCAAACCCCACCGATAAAGGAAGGCACCCGCATGACCCCGATGGAACGCGACCCGTTGAAGGAGGATCTGACCCGACGCTACCGGGAGTTTCAGTCACGACGCATTAACCTGGACATGACCCGGGGAAAACCGTGTCCCGAGCAACTGGACCTGGCCGCGCCGCTCCTGGAGGGTCTCGGCCGCACCGGGTATAAAACCGCGGATGGCACGGACTGCCGCAACTACGGCGGACTCGACGGGATCCCCGAGGCCAAGGCGCTTTTTGCCGAGTACATGGGCGTGGCCCCCGCGGAGCTGATCATCGGGGGCACCTCCAGCCTGACCCTGATGCACGACGCCATGACCTGGGCCATGCTCTTTGGCGCGGCCCCCGGCTCACCGCCGTGGAGCCGGCAGGAGCGGGTCGCGTTTCTCTGCCCCAGCCCCGGCTACGACCGGCATTTTTCCATCTGTGAGCACCTGGGGATCGAGATGATCCCGGTGGCGATGGAGGCCGACGGACCGGACATGGATGCGGTGGAGCGGCATGCCGCCGCCGATGCAGGGGTGAAAGGCATCTGGTGCGTCCCCAAGTACAGCAACCCCACCGGAGCGGTCTACTCGGATGCGGTGGTCGAGCGTCTCGCCGCCCTACCCGCGCGGGCCCCGGATTTCCGGATTTTCTGGGACAACGCCTATGCCGTCCACCATCTGGATGGGGCCCCGGCCCGGCTGGCCGATGTCGTTGAAGCCTGCCGCACGAGCGGCCACCCCGAACGTGTCCTGCTTTTCGGCTCCACCTCGAAGATCTCCTTTGCCGGCAGCGGCCTGGCCTTCATGGCCGGCAGCCCTGCCGCCATGGCCTGGGCCCGGACCCACTTGAGCTTTCAGACCATCGGGCCGGACAAGTTGAACCAGCTGCGGCACGTCGCTTTTTTGAAGAGCATGGAGGGGATCCTAGCGCACATGCAGAAGCATGCCGCGATTTTGAAGCCTAAGTTCGATACGGTTTTCGAGGTATTGGAACGAGAGCTGGGGGGACTCGCGCTGGCCACCTGGACCCGTCCGGCCGGCGGCTACTTCATCAGTCTCGACACGCCGACGGGCTGCGCCCGCCGGGTCGTGCGGATGGCCGCCGAGGCCGGGGTCAAGTTCACACCGGCCGGGTCGACCTTTCCGCTGGGAAAGGACCCTGCCGATGCGAACATCCGCATCGCGCCGTCGTTTCCGGCAGTGGCCGACATCCGCACCGCGGTGGAAGTCCTGGCCGTCTGCATCCGGCTGGCCGCCCTGGAGCCGGGCGACCCGAAATGAAGACCCCCGCCCGGCGGGCGGGCGGGGGTTCCGGATCGATGGCGGTACGCCTTACTTCCCGGCGGCGCGCTTGGATGCTTTCAGCGGATTGAGCTTCTGCTTGGTCTCAGACGCCACGGTGGCCGACACATGGGTGGCCAGGTTGCAGATCCCGGCCCGCCACTTGGTCGAGGGCTCCGGGCAGGCGGTGCAGAACCAACCCGATCCGAACTGCCCCTGCCGGCCGCAGCCGGTGCATTGTTCCACGACCTGATGACACAGCCCGCCCTTGTAGCCACACCCTTTGGCGGTCATAAAGGCACACTCGACTCCCGGTTTGATGCTTGTGCAACGCATTGGAATCCTCCCCTTTCACGTCGATGAGATAAAAGAAAAACCGGCTGAACCGGTTTTTTTGATGACAATATATTTTAAGAGTGGTAGTATAAGACGATTTATTTCTGCTTGTCAATACTTTTCTGGAATGATCTGCGTCCCGGAACGCGCCGTTTACCCCGCTCGGGAGTACCGGACACGCTTTTTCCATAGGGCCGGATCGGACCACCGGATGGAATTTCTATGACCGACGACCAATTGGACACGCGCATCACCACCCTGGGCCCGCCCCGCGTCCCGTCACCCGTGCAGCGGCAGGGCCACGGGTCGAACAATGTGAGTTTTGTCTCCGATGCGGACCGGATCCTCATCGACGTCACCGTCAACCGTGCCTGCCGGCAGCTTGCAGACGGGATCCCGCCCCCCTCCTACGAACCGGCCGGCCCGCGCAAGACCATCTTCTTCGACCCGAGCAAGCTCAAGTGCGCCCTGGTCACCTGCGGAGGGCTGTGCCCGGGGCTGAACGACATTATCCGCTCGATCGTGCTCGAGCTGCACTACGGCTACGGCGTGCCGACCATCTACGGGGTGCGCTACGGTCTGCGCGGCTTCATCCCGCGCTACGGCTACGACATGCTGGAGTTGAGCCCGAGCACGGTGGTCAACATCCACGAGCGGGGCGGGGTCGTGATCGGTTCCAGCCGCGGCCCCGAGGACATCGACGAGATCGTGGACACCTTGGAGCGCATGAACATCGGCATCCTGTTCATGATCGGCGGCGACGGAACTTTGAAGGCCGCCACCTGCATCGCCGACACCATCCTGCAGCGCGGGCTGAAGGTCAGCGTCGTCGGCGTGCCGAAGACGATCGACAACGACGTCTACCTGGTGTCCCGCTCCTTCGGTTTCGACACCGCCGTGGAGGTCTCGACCCGTGCGATCCTCAGCGCCAGCAACGAGGCCGAAGGCTACCCCCACGGGATCGGTCTGATCAAGCTCATGGGCCGCCATTCCGGGTTCATCGCGGCCACGGCCACCCTGGCCCAGCAGGACGTGAATTTCGTCTTGATCCCGGAGGTGGATTTCGATCTGGAAGGCCCCGGCGGGCTGCTGGGCGCACTGGAGAAGCGCCTGGCCGACCGGGGGCATGCCGTCATCGTCGTGGCCGAAGGCGCCGGTCAGAAGTTCTTCGAAGGCCAGACGCAGCAACTCGACCTGTCGGGCAACGTCAAGCTCAAGGACATCGGCATGTTCCTGAAGGAGGCCATCACCGCCCACTTCAATCAGCGCAGTGTCCAGATCTCGATCAAGTACATCGACCCGAGCTACATGATCCGCAGCCTTCCGGCCAACGCCAACGACCGGGTTTTCTGCAACTTTTTAGGCCGCAACGCCGTGCATGCCGGCATGGCCGGGAAGACGGATCTACTGATCGGAAACTGGAACAACCACTTCGTGCACGTCCCGATGAAGCTGCTGGCCGGCAAACGCCGGCACGTGGACCCCAAGGGGATGCTCTGGCGCAGCGCCCTGGAGGCGACGGGGCAGCCCGCCCTCACCAACGCTTAGTCGAGCTCGATGAACCGGCGGCCTCGCACCTGCAGCATGCGCAGGGTTTTCTGCACCTCGCCGGATTCGTCGAAACGCGTGAAACCGGTGACACCGCTAAACCCCTCCGGCCGCCGGAGAAAGGCCGCGATGTCGCCCCGCAGCCGCACCTCGGGGCGCCCGACCGCCTCGAGCACCATCCGTACCGAATCGTAGACGATGGCCTCGATGATCCCCGGTTTTTCCTGGTAGGTCTCCTCGAACGCGCTGATGAATCGCACGGTCTCGGGGTCGAGGCTGCTTAGAAAGAACCCTTCCGGCATGATCGCACCCTGAACATAGGACTCGGCGTAACGAATCAGGGCCTCCGAGCTCCACAGGTTGGTCCCCAGCAGCTGTACGCCCTTGATGTCATGGTAGGCGAGCTGCGGGACCAGCATGCCCGCTTTCTTCGGGCCATCGGGGATGAAGAGGGCCTCGAAGTCGAACTCGAGATCGTAGTCCTTCTCCTCCGGCGTGCGGCGCCGCGTCTCCAGGGAGCGCGGGGGGGAGGCCCCGGGTCGCTCCTCCTTGGGGACCCGGCGCGAGAAGTGCAGCAGCCGCTGGATGACGGGCGAAAAATCGACCGCCTCCGGGCTGTAGGCGAGGGTGTCCAGGACCTGGCCGCCGCGGTTCAAAAACTCCTCGCGGAAGAGCGCCATGAACGTCCGCCCGTAGGCCTCGTCGGGGTAGAGAATGACGGCGCGGGTGATGCCCAGCCGGCCGACGGCATAGGCCGCCAGGGATTGCGCCTGGGCCTTGGGCGTGACGAAGTTGCGGAACACATAGGGTCCGAGGCCGGCCAACTGGTCTTTCTGAGTGATCGCGATGATCGGGAGCCCCCGCCGCTGGGCCTCCGGGGCAGCCGCCTCGGCATGAACCAGCGGTCCGATCACCGCCGCCGCGTTTTCCCGGTCCAACTCCTGAAGCGCCTGCACGGTCACGTCGGCATCGGAGGCGGTGTCCTTGAGGATCAGGCGCACCTGCGGCGGGGTTCCGCGCGCGTTGTGGTGGCTGACCGCCAGCTCGAGCCCGCGCATCGCTTTCTGGCCGATGGCCTGGTAGGCCCCGCTCAGCGGCAGCAAGGCCCCCAGGCTGACCCATTCGTACGGTCCGGCCTTTTCGATATCGGCCAGGGCCTGAGCCCCGCGCGCCGCCTGGCTGTGGGCCGGGTAGCGCTCGGTGAACGCGTTGAGCAGAATCTGCGCGTCGCGCGGGCGCCCTTCGCGGGCAAAGAGCATGCCGGCCTGAAAAAGCAGGTAATCCATCGGCAGCCGGTCGTCACGGCGGCCGGCCAAGGCCTGCACCTCCTCGGAGCTCAAATGCATCAGCGCCGCCCTCAGTTTATCGGCGACGGCCTGCTGCTCGGCCGGGCTCGCCATTTTCATGGCACCGGTGTAAGCCTCCACCGCATCCAGGGGGGCCTCCAGGCCCATGTAAGCATCCCCGATCAGGGATAGCGCTCGCAGGCGCTGGCCGGGCGTGCTCATCATCTGCAAGGCGGCCGGGGCCCGGTCGACAACCTCGCGGTAGTCCCCGTCCAGGGTGAGCAGGCGCAGAGTCTCAACCATGGCCTCCGGGCGCAAGGGGCTTGCGGGGTACTCCGAGATCAGCTGGGTGTATGCCAGACGAGCACGGGCGTGGTTCCCCTGCAGGCTGTGGATGCTGCCGATTTTCATCAGGGCCGCCGGTGCCAGAGGCTCTTCGGGGTAGCGTGCCATGTAATCCCCGAAGAGTGCCAGCGCCTCCTCAAAGGCATTCTGCGCATAGCTCCTCTCGGCTCTTTGAAAGAGATCATCCGCCGCGGCCCGGTGCTTGGGGAAAGGGGCGACCCCTGGCCGCGGCCGGGGCACGCAGGCAGCGGCGGCCACCGCCACGACCAACCCAATCAGCAGAAATCGCAGCCATCCTAAACGGTTATTAGACGCTCCGACCCAATCCATTCTGGCACCTACACGGGAGGATACAAATTCGATGGGTGGCAGAAAAACCGGCTCCGCCCGACACGGGTTCCGGATCCGCCGGGGGCGGCCTTGCCAATTACCATCTGTCGACGATGATGTCAAAAAAACCCATCCGCCACCGGCGGCTAAAGTTTCCCGTGGAACGGCGGATATGATACCATACAAGCATACCACCGAATGTGAGGAGATGAAATATGAGAGCATGCATCGGTCTTGTCCTGATCGCACTCATCCTGGGGCCGGGATCGGCGGCGGCGCAGTTTTACAAGTTTACCGACGAGCAGGGAGTCGTTCGCTTCACCGACGACATCAACCAGGTGCCCGAAGATCAGCGTGCCACGTCGCGTCCCTACGCCGAGGCGAAGAGCACGGAGCCGCCGGAGGCCGCGCCAACCGCCGAAACCCGTGCGGAGCAGACTCAGGCAGCCCCGCCGACCGCCGCCGCGACGGACGCCTCTGCCGCCAAGGAGGAGTCTCTTGACGATGCGCGGGCACGCCTCGACGCCCGCAAAAAGGAGGTGGAGGCTGAATACCAGGCCCTGATGCAGGAAAAGGAGCGGTTGACCCAGGAAAAGGAAAACACCAAGACCCGTGACGAACTCAAGGCCTACAATGCCGCCATCGAGGCCTTCAACCAACGTGCCGCTCAGTATGAGCAAACCAGCGGCGAGCTGCGCGAAAGGATTGAAGCCTACAACGCCCAGGTCGCCGAGAGCAACTCCCGCTCGGCCTCCGCCAAAAAGTAAGCCGCGCTCCGGCTGACGCGGGCGGTGCGAGGGGTTGTCCCCCCATCTCCCCGCGCGGGCCGGCAAACGCCTCTTCCGCCGCGGGGCCCCTGCGGGCCGCGCCACGCACCCGCGCACGATTTCCGCAGAAATCGCTTGCAACATCCATCCATTGAAATTAGAATGCGCACCAGCGAGGAACTAGGGACGGCCTCACTCCAAGGCCGCGCCGTGCGATGCCCGTTCTTGACCCATGACGATTTCCTCGGACTACAGCCTGATTCCCTATCAGCCCGCCGGCCTCCCCGGAGGGGAATGCGGCCCCCTGCGCGCCGGCGCTCCCGCGGCCGAACCCAAACCCCGATGTCTACGCCCCGCGCGCCGGGTCGTCGAGGGCCCCCCGGAAAATCGGCTTCGGCCCCTTCTCACCTACCCCCGGTCCATCGCCCGGCAGACCCGGCTTTCCGCCATCGGCTCGCGGGTGGACGTGTTTGCCTGACGGCACGTGAAGGAGGATTTTCATGAAGAAAGCCCCATCCCGCGTCCCGAAGGGTTTCACCAAAGCGCTCGATGTCGGCCGCCCGCCGAACATCCGCACGCTCTTTCCGAATTCCAAAGCCCTGCTGGTCAGCGGCAAGGTCATCGACCGCGCCATGCTGGCCAAGGGGCGGGCCGTCGCCCTGGCCGCCAACGGCCGTAGTATCTTCGTCATCCGCGGCGCCCTGAGGGCCGCGCAGCGGGCCAACGCCGCCATCATCATCGAGATCGCCAAGTCCGAGGGGGGGGCCAACGCCTACTGTGCGGTCAATTTCTGGAACATCGCCCGTATCGTGGATGCCTGCTGCAACGAGATGGGGATCACGGTGCCGGTGGCCGTGCACGCCGACCACTACGGCATCAAGGGCGAGAAGGACGTGGCCGCGGCCAAAACCGAAATCCCCTCCATCTTCGACGCCGGCATCACCTCGATCGCCATCGACGCCTCCCACCTGCCGGACGACCGGAACCTGCTTGCCAGCATCGAGCTCAACCCCTTGGTGCCCCGCTGGGCCGGGCTGGAAACCGAGGTCGGGGAGATCAAGGGCAAGGAGGGGTTGTCCACGCCGGAGGAGGCCCTCTTCCTCATCCGGGGCCTGAACGCCCATGGGATTTTTCCGGATTGGATTGCCCTGAACAACGGCACCACCCACGGCATCGAAGCCAGCGATTCCGGAATCCAGGTCGGACTGACCCGGCGGATCCACGAGGCGATCGCCGCTTACAAGGTGTCCGGAGCCCAGCACGGCACCTCCGGCAACAGCTCCGAGCGCCTGAAGCGGATCGTCTCGCAGACGCAAACCACCAAGGCCAACGTGGCCACCGCGCTGCAGATGATTTCCTGGGGGATCGAGGTGAACGACTACGGCAACGCCATCCTCGACGCGGGCGGCCGCTTCATCAAAGTTCCCGACAAGGGGGTCACGGCGGAGATGTGGGCGGAGATGGAAGCCTACGCCCAGGCCCGCAACATTAATGGCGGAGACTTCAAAAAACTCAACCTGCCCTTCGAGAGCAAATTGCTCGGCCTGCCGCGCGATGTCCGTCGGCGCATGGCCCGCAGGGTCGAAGAGTTCGCCTACCGGATGATCGTCGATGTCTTCAACGCCCGTGACACCGCTCCGCTCGCCATCGAGGCGATTCTGGCAGCCGGGTCCCACCACCCGGGCCCGAAAGCCCGGCGAATCGAGAAATCCGTCGACTGGACCCCTGAGTTCATCACCCAACGCGCCGCCACACTCAATGCGGACAAGGGGCCCCAGGGCGATTTCGAAGACTGACCGCGGGGCCGGCGCAATGCCCTGGAATGTAAAAAAGGGGTCGGAGTGAAAGAAAAAAGTAACGAGCAACGAGCAACGAGCAAAAAAAACGTACACGTTCACAGCGCAGCGGCACACGTTCTCGTACACGGCAGTTCACTCGGTGTTGAAAGGAATCGTGTACGGGTACGTGAACGAGTAAAGGAAAGACAGAATACAACGATGGACACCCCTGCCTCCTGAAGGGGACACGAGCACCACCCTCCCTGACCCCATCTTCACGCCCCCCCCCTGCCTGCATTTTTCGCTAAAGTCCCGGACCCGAATGGCCGATAAGCTGACCAGAAGGAA
>JBFYWX010000212.1:0-4563 GCA_041310825.1 Desulfobacteraceae bacterium
AGCGGCTTCATCTTGGTGAATTTTTGAATGAAAAAAACCGTGTTCTCCGGCACACCGCGCTCAGCGCCGATCAGGCCAACATACTAAAAAAACTGAAAATCACTCCTCCCAAGCCCTTTGCAAAGCTCGAAACCACCCCCTAAATCCATAGACACACGCTGAATCGGTCTCTAATCGCAACCACCCGAATTGTTTTGTTATTCTCTATAGCGTTTGCCTATGACTGTCGAACCCAGGATTAGCCCGAGATGATGTGCCGGGCCTGGCGTTCGTGGTTTTCCATGTGTGCGAAGTAATCCGGGATGAGCTCGCGGAGGGCAACCGGCGGCTTGTCGCCAATGGAGATCTTGGCATCGAGGTCGGCCTCGGGAATGGAGGCGATCAGGTGGAGGAACAGCTGGTTGTAGCTGTGCCACAAGGCAAGCAGGGTGTCGAAGTCGAAGGCCTGGTAGCCGGCTCTTCGCACGCACTGCTCCTGGTCGTAGGCTGGGTAGGCGAATTGGCCCTTCGGGATGTAGCGGCACAAACGCTGGTGGTTGTTGCTGACCGAGTCGACCAGGTGCCCCAGGATCTCCTTGACCGACCAGCCCTCCCCCTGTTCCCGGGCGCCCGAGTCCGGGCATGTCCGAAACATCTGGTACACTCGCTCGACTGTTCTTCGGTAATCGGAATTGACCATAGGGCCTCCTTGATAGACGTCTGGATAAGAGGATATCGGGCGTCGTGGCTTCCCGGCAAAGAAGGTAGATCCGGCTGACCGCATCGCCAGCTCATTTTCGAGCACTTCCAAGGCCTGGTTCACGAGCCCCATGTCCGCCTGGGTGCCCATGTGGCCCAGGCGGAAGACCTTGCCGGCGATCGGGCCGTAGCTGCCGCCGACCACGAGCCCGCGGGCCCGCAGGCGCCGGTCGAACTCCGGCCAAGCGATCCCCTCCGGCACGTTCGCCGCCGTAACGGTCGCGGCCGGCACGGCACCGGGTGCGGGGAAGAGCGTGTAGCCGATCTCGACCAGCCGCCGGCGGCAGAAGGCCGCCACTGCGGCATGGCGCCGGAAACAGGTCTCGAGGCCCTCGTTTAAAATGGCCTCGGCCCCGGCGTTCAGTCCGGCCGTGGCCTGCCAGCCCGGAGTGTAGGGGAAATAGTGCCGCTCCACGGCCGTCTTGAAGGGTTTGATGGCGTCGTAGCCGGTGTAGTTCACCTGATCCACGATTTCCCAGGCTGCCGGACTGACCGCGATGAAACAGGTATCCGGCAAAGCCGAGAGGCACTTCTGGGCCCCACCGAGACAAAGGTCGATGTGCCAGTCGTCCGGCAGCACCGGCGCCCCCCCGATGCTCGAGACGGCATCCACGTAGAGCAGGGGAACCCCCATCGCCTGTTTCAGCCGCCCCAGGCCGTCGATGGGGTTCAAGGTGCCGGAGGGGGTCTCGCAGTGCACAACCGTGATCATCTTGGGGTTGAACCCAGCGATGGCCTTTTCCACCGGGGAGAGATCGGCGAGCGTCTCGTTGTAGGGCAGGCCCACCGTGCGCACCTCGGCGCCGAGGGCCGCGGCCATCTCGCCGATCCCGTAGCCGTAGACGCCGGTGCCGACCGCAAGCACGCGGTCGCCGGGGAGAAGCGTGCTCTTGAGGGCGCCCCAGAGCGCCATCATCCCTTCGCCGAGGAAAACGACGACCGATTGCCGTGTTTTCAGGATTGCCTTGAGATTCGCCTCGGTTCGGGTGTAAAGCTCCAGATACTCCGTCTCGAGGTCCGCCGAGCCGTAGTCCACGCGGTAGGCCTCCAGCACGGCCGGGTGAGCCCGCACGGGGCCCGGAACCATCGCAATGGGGTAGGTCTTCATGGCGCTCTCCTCTGAGTGCGAAGGAATTTAGCCGCTTTGGGCCGGAGCGTCAATTGAGCACGAACGACTCAGCCGCAGCCGATATTTCGCCCCGGCGCCGGAAGCTGATCATCTCGGCCTCCCTGCTGGCTCTCTTTCTCGGGGCGCTCGATGCGCTCGTGATGTCGGCCGCCATGCCGACCGTGGTGGCCGAGCTCGGCGGTCTCGATCTCTTCAGCTGGGTTTACTCCGCCTACCTTCTGACGCGCACGGTCGCACTGCCCATTTTCGGCAAGCTCGCCGACATCTACCGCGCGAAAACCCTCTACGTGATCTCGATCGGGATTTTCATCGCGGCCTCGCTCGCCGCCGGGTTCGCGCCGGACATGACCTTTTTGATCGTCTGCCGCGCCTTCCAGGGCATCGGGGCCGGGGGCACCTTCGCCCTGGTCTACATTGTCCTGACCGAGATCTCAGCGCCCGCGGAGCGCGGCAAGACCCTCTCCCTCGGCAGCTTCGTCTGGGGCCTCGCCAGCGTGCTGGGCCCGACCCTGGGCGGGTTCATCGTGGCCTATTTTTCCTGGCGCTGGATTTTCTTCATCAACGTACCGCTCGGTTTTCTCTCTCTCGCCGGGATCGCGCGCCACCTCGTGGAAATCCGCCGAAAACGCGAGGGCGTCGTGATCGACGTCGCCGGGGCGGCCACCCTTTCCGCGACCGTTTTGTGTCTGCTCTTCGTTTTCCTCCTGGGCGGCCAGACCTATGCCTGGGCATCGCCCCCGATCCTCACGCTTGCCGCCGCCGCGCTCGGATTCGGCGTCCTCTTCTACCTGGCCGAAACCCGGGCCCGGGATCCGGTACTTCCCATCGCCTTTTTCAGAATCCGCGGGTTTTCCGCCGGCAACGCCGCGGTGTTCCTGAGCAGCTTTGCGATCTTTGCCTTTTTCGGATTCGCCCCGCTCTTCATCCAGGGGGCGCTCGGCAAACGCCCCATGGAGGTGGGCACGACCGTGCTCGCCCTGAGCCTGGGGTGGTCGATCGGCTCGCTGATCCTGGGCCGGGGGATCAACCGCATCGGCGCTCGGAGGGCGTCGGGGGCCGGGGCCGTGTTGCTCGCCGCCGGGTGCGCGCTGACGCTTTCGTTCTCGACGGCCACCTCGACCCTCACCTGCTTTCTCGTGTTCGGACTGGTGGGGATCGGCATGGGGTTCGTGGCGCTCGCGACCGTCATCGTCGTTCAGGACAGCGTGGAGCCGTCCGATCTGGGAGTGGCCACGGCCTCACACCAGTTTGCGCGCAACCTGGGCGGCACGATCGGCGTTGGGATCTGCGGGAGCATTTTCACGGCGCGGTTTTCCCACGCCACCGAAGGGGTTTTTGCGGGCGGCCTGGCGGACACGATCCCGGTCGAAATGGCCGAGCACCTGCGGGACCACGCCGACAGCCTCTTCCGCCCCGAGATCCAGACCCAGATCCCGGCCACCGTCCTCCCCCTTTTCCAGCAGGCCGTCGGGGGGGCGGTTACCGCCGTCTTCGGGGTTACCGTCATCGCGGCCCTCTTCTGTCTGGCCGTTTGCGGGCTTTTGCCACGGGATGCGGCCCCGGAGAAGAAGTAAAGCCGTGCGCGGCGATCGCCCGCTCACGGGAGGCGCAGGGCGCAGGGGATATCCTCATTGACACTGCAAGGGAATTCGTTCATATAATCGCTCGTCCCACGCACGTCGAACTGATAGTTCACATTCGTTATTTCAATTCGCTCAAAAACGCATGCACCGCTCACTGACCACCAAAAAAGGAGGGAACATCATGAGAAAAAAAGTGTGGGTCGCGTTTCTGATTCTGGCTTTGACGGCGTTTCTCTGCACCTTTTCGTCCACGACGGTCCTCGCGGCCAAGAAATTCGTCTCCATCGCCTCCGGGTGGGTGGTGGGGGTCTACTACCCCTTGGCCGGGGCCATCTCCAACATCGCGCACAAGAACCTGCCGGACATCAAGATCACGGTGGAGTCCTCGGGCGCCTCGGTCGCCAATGCCAAGCTGATCGCCTCCGGCGACGCTGACATGGCCATTCTCCAGAACGACATCGCCTATTACGCGCTGAACGGCACCAAGCCCATGTTCGACAAGCCGGTGGCCAACATTCGCGGGATCACCGCCCTTTACCAGGAGCACTGCCAGATCCAGGCGCGCCGGGACGCGAAGATCGCGACGGTCAAGGACCTCAAGGGCAAACGCGTCTGCGTCGGCCCGCTCGGCAGCGGCACGGAGCAGAACGCAATGCAGATTCTCGAGGCCTACGGCATGAGCTTCAACGACCTGGGCAAGGTCGAGCGCCTGACGGCCACCGAGTCCTCCGACTACCTGAAGGACGGGCGGCTGGATGCAGCCTTCTACTCGGTCGGCGTCGGCGCCTCCGGGCTGGTCGACACGGCGATGACGGTCGACTCGGTGATCGTCCCCATCGACGCCCAGACCGCAGAGGCGATGATCAAGAAGTACCCCTTCTTCACCAAGGCCATCGTACCCAAGACCGCCTACAAGGGGATGGAGGCCGATGTCCCGACGGTCGCCGTCATGGCGATCCTGGTGGCCCGGGCCGAGATGGAGGAGGCCATGGCCTACCAGATCACCAAGGTCATCTTCGACAACATCAAGGACATCGAGCGCGCCCACGCCAAGGGCAAGGAGGTGACGCTCGAAAGCGCCCTGAACGGGATGTCGATCCCGCTGCACCCGGG
>JBFYWX010000236.1:0-5840 GCA_041310825.1 Desulfobacteraceae bacterium
AGCGAGCCGTTGCTGACGATCTTGACGTACTGGGGCTTTTGGATGCGGGCGGCGATATAGGCGATACGCTGCGGCAGCTCGGGGTCGAGCATCGGCTCGTTCATGAGGTAGACCGAAAACCGCCGCACCCCGAGCGCGAGGCACTGGTCAACCACCGCGCGAAAGAGGTCCCACGCCATCCGCCGGCCCGCCGGAACCACCCGCCGGGTCCGGCGGTTCGGACAGAAGCGGCAGCGGCCGTTGCACCCGGTGACCGTCTGGATCAAGAGATGATCGGGCGGACCCGGGTTTTCCTCGGAAACGGGGGGGACTGCGGGTGGATTCGTCATTCTATCTCCTCACGATGGTTGAAACCGTACCTTTCGGGAGTGGAGGATCCCCCTGCGGCCAACTCCTCGTAGTACGCCGCCGCCACCAATCGACCGCGCTTGCGGCAGCCGCCGGCCACTACGGCGCACTTCCGGCGGAGAACCCGGAGGGCGGCCCGGCACTGATCGGCGGACAATCGACCGCCCTCAAGCAAGTTGAGGATCGAAGCGATGCGGTGCCGGTCCAGGCCCCAGGCGCGCGAGAGCTGGTCCGCATGGCCGCCGCGTTTGACAATGAGGGGGGTATCGATCAGATGGACGGGGATCCGGCAGCTCACCCGCAGCCAGAGGTCGTAGTCCTCGCACGCCGGGAGGGTTTCGTCGAAAAGCCCCACCCGGTCGAAGAGCCCCCGGCGCACCATGACCGCCGAGGGGCTGACCAGGCAGAGCTCGAGCGAGGGCGCGAAGATCAAGCCGCCGCGCTTGCGGTGGCGCCGGCCGGGATTGACCCGCCGGCCGTTTCGCACCCAGAGCTCCTCGGTCTGGCAGATGAGGGCCTCCGGGTCCAGGTGGAAGAAGGCGACCTGGTGCGACAGCTTGCCCGGGAGCCAGAGATCGTCCGAGTCCAGGAAGGCGATCAACTCCGCCTGCGCGGCGGCGATCCCCGCGTTCCGGGCGGCGCTCACCCCGCGGTTCTCGCAGCGCAGCACGCGGAGCCTGCCGCCGTAGGCGGCGAGCAGCTGCGGGGTTTCGTCGGTCGAGCCGTCGTCCACCACGATCAGCTCGAAGTCCTGGTACGCCTGCGCCAGCACCGAGTCCACGGCCTCCGCCAGGCACCAGGCGCGGTTGTAAGTGGGGATGATCACCGAGACCGCCGGTCTTTTGACTTCCGCACCCATCGCGCCGATTTCTTTCCCCTCCGCGTTCATCACTCCGACTCGAAACTCGTCAGTGTTATGTGTTTAGTGTCTGGTGTTCGGTGTTTGGTTGGAGCGCTGCTAAGCGGGTTCGATACCGATTCCGCCCCGGCCCCGATTCATCACTTTCCCACCACTCGTTACTCGTTGCTCGTTACTCGTTACTAATCTTCATTTGTTGCTCGTTACTCTTCTCTACGCCATCCGCTCGAGCTCCTTGAATTTTTCTTCGAGCCGTTTGGGCGAGACCGGGACCGCGGTTTTGAGCTCCTGGGCGAAGAGCGACACCTTGTATTCCTCGATCAGCCAGAAGAGCTCCTCCATGGCCCGGCGCTTCTCGGCCGAGGTGCCAGGGGTCAGGCCGTTCAGGAGCCGCTGGAAGCGTTCGGACCCGGCCAGGAGGCCCTGAGCTTTGGCGCGGTCCTTTTCGGGCGCCGCCACCGCCCGCCGGGCGCGGATGGCCAGGGCGCTCAGATAGCGCACGAGGTGGGACAGGCGTTGGGGTTCGTAGAGCTCGATGAAATTCGCCGGCACCAGGCGGGCGAGCTCCTCTTCCAGCTGGCGGCGCACGGCGGCGAGCGGCCCCGCGGCACCGCCAAAACCCGAGAGCTCTCGGTGCACGGCGGCATACGCCTCCAGCACGGGGAGCAGCGCATAGAGCAGCTCGCGGCCGGCCGGAACCATCCGCGCCGCGCCGGCGGCCGCCCGCTCGGCGAACTCGCGCGCGGTGCGGACGGGCGCCGCAAACAGTTCCTGGATGACGCGCGCGGCCAGCGCCTCCTCCAGCCGCCGCTCCCCACCGAAATAGCGCGCCGCCGGGTGAAGCTCAGTAGGGATCGCGAGGCCGCGTTTCAGGAATTTGGCCTCCTTGGCGAACTGCAGGGCGTAGAGTGCCGCCACCCCCTTGGGGTGAACCTCCAGCGCCTGGTCACGACGGCTGAAAAGTTTCAGGCCGACCCCGCCGGCCGAAGGCTCGAGCGCGGGATAGGCCACCCAGAGGCCGCCCCCGGTCTTTTCATCGGTGATCGTTTCGGGCAGGTCGCCGAAATCCCAGCGGGTGATTCCGGAGCGCTCCCAGCGGCGCCGCACCTCGGCCGGAATCCGGTTGCCCGCGGGCTGGGTTTGCAGAAGGCCGGGATCCCGGCCGGATTGAAGCTCCCGCCCATCCGGGCCCGTCAGGGCCAGACGCATCTTCAGGTGGTCCGGCAGGGCGGCCGAGGGCCAGGCCGCGGCCGGGATGTCCACGCCGAAGCGCCGGTGGATGAAGCCCCCAAGCGCGGTCAGGAAGCTGCCCTCACCCTGCGGCATCTCGCGCAGGATCACCTCCACGGTGTCGTTCAACGGTGAAAGCCGCCGGCGAAGAGGCTTGGGCAGCCCCTTGAGGAGGAGTTCGAGCTTCTCCTTCAGAAGCCCGGGCACCAGCCACTCCACGGCGGCCGGCGGCACCGCCGGGGCGAGCGCGGCCGGCACGCGCAACGTCACCCCGTCGGCCTCGGATCCAGGCTCGAACCGATACTGAAGCTCGAGCGGCCGCCCTCCCGCCGCGAGCCGCTCTGGAAAGAGGGCGAGCTCGCCCTCGTCCGGGCGGTAGTTCATGAGGTCCTCTTCGGACATGCGCAGGAAGCCGTCGCCGCCCCGGGCCGTGATCCGCTCGGCGAGGGTGCGCCGATCGAAGACCCGCCCGAGGCGCTCGCGGTAGAAGGCCGCCTGCGCCTCCGCGCTCGCGAGCAGATCGCGCCGGCGCAGCCGCTCCTCGAGATCGACGACCGTGGCCGCCAGGGCCTGGTTGTGCTGCAGGCAGGCGAACGGCTGGCCGATCGCACCGCCCACGAGCGCTTCGCGGATGAATAGCTCGCTGGCCTCCTCCGGGTGAAACCGGCCGTAGGCGACGCTCCGGCCGGGGATGATGACCAGCCCGAAGAGGGTGACCTGCTCGGTCGCCGCCACCTCCCCGCGCCGTGCGTCCCAACGCGGATCGCGCAGGGTCGACCGGCAGAGGCTCCCCCCCAGCCGCTCCAGCCAGTCGGGGTCGATCGTGGCCACGGTGCGCGCGAACAGGCGCGATGTCTCCACCAGCTCGGCCGCCACGATCCAGCTGCCGGCCGCGTTGAAAAGCGCCGAGCCCGGAAAGACCATGGCCTCGCGGTCGCGGGCGGCGCGGTAGATGTTCTTGTCCTTGCGGACGGCGATGTTGGCGAGAAACCCGCTCAGGATGGAGCGGTGGAGCCGGCCGAAGTCAGAATCCGCGAGGAGGCGGCCCGCATCGGCCGGGAGGTGTTTGCCGCCGGGAGGGTTATCCCCCTCCGGCATGCGAACCGGCCGGTCGCTCCGGGCGAGCCCGAACTCGCGCACGATCTCCATGATCTGGCCGAAGACGTCCTCCCACTCGCGCATCCGCCGGAAGGAGAGGAAATGCCGGCGACAGAAGCGCCGCAGGCGGCCGCTGCTCTTCAGCTCCGCGCGCGCCTCGCGGTAGCGGTTCCAGATTTCGAGCAGGGTCATGAAATCCGAGTGCGGGCGGTTGAAGGCGGCGTGCGCCCGGCCGGCCTCGGCCGCCTGGCCCGCCGGCCGCTCGCGCGGGTCTTGGATGCTGAGCACGGCGGCGAGGACGGCGACCTCTGCGACACAGCCCTCCGCGCGCGCGGCGATCAGCATGCGGGAGAGCCGCGGGTCGAGGGGAATCCGGGCCATCATCCGACCGGTTGCGGTCAGCCGGGTCTCTTTCCCGCCCCAGGCCCCCTCCACCGCGCGGGGACCCCCTTTGACCGCCTCCGGACGGCCCTCTTCGATCGCCCCGAGCTCGAAGAGCAGCCGGAAGCCGTCGGCAACGCTTTTCGCATCGGGCGGGTCGACGAAGGGGAACTCCGCCACCGGCCCCAGGTTGAGGGCGAGCATGCGCAGGATCACCTCCGCCAGGTTGGCCCGCAGGATCTCCGGCGGGGTATACTCGGGCCGGCGGCCGTAATCCTCCTCGGAGTACAGGCGGATGCAGACCCCGTTCGCGACCCGGCCGCAGCGGCCTTTGCGCTGGTCGGCGCTGCTGCGCGAGACGGGGACGACCGGCATCGCGGTGGTGCGGGTGCGGGGCGAGTAGCGCGGGATACGGGCAAGTCCGGTGTCCACGACGAAGGTGATGCCCGGAATGGTAAGGGAGGTCTCGGCCACATTGGTGGCGACGATGATCTTACGGCCCGGGGCGGGGTGAAACACCCTCCCCTGCTCGGCGGCGGTGAGCCGGGCGAAGAGCGGGAGCACGAGGGTGTCGGCCGGGGCGGCGGTCGCGATCAACTCGCAGGCCTCGCGGATGTCCTGCTCGGTCGGCATGAAGACCAGGATGTCCCCGGGACGGCGCGCGTGCAAGAGGCGCTGAACGGCGCTCACGGCGTGCTCGACCGGAGTCAGGTCGCCCTCGCCCTCCGCCTCCGCCGGCGCATAGCGGACCTCCACCGGGAAGGTCCGGCCCGACACCTCGATGACCGGGGCCCCGTCGAAGGCCTTTGAAAATTTCGCGGTGTCGATCGTGGCCGAGGTGATGACCACCCGCAGGTCGCGGCGCCGGCGGATGAGGGTCTTCAGGTAGCCCAGGAGGAAGTCGATGTTCAGGCTGCGCTCGTGGGCTTCGTCCACGATGAGAGTGTCGTAGGCGGAGAGCATGCGGTCGCCGGCCGTCTCGGCGAGCAGGATCCCGTCGGTCATCACCTTGATGTAGGCCTCCGGGGAGGTGGCGTCCTGGAAACGGACCTTGTAACCCACGGCCTGCCCGAGCCCCTGCCCCAGCTCCTCGGCGATGCGCCGGGCCACCGCCTGGGCCGCGATCCGCCGCGGCTGGGTGTGGCCGATCAACCCGTCGAGCCCCCGTCCAGCCGCGAGACAGCACTTGGGGATCTGGGTCGATTTGCCCGAGCCGGTCTCGCCCGCAACGATCACCACGGGGTGCCGGCGCACGGCGGCGATGATCTCGCCCGCCCGCACGGTGATCGGCAGCTCTTCGGGGAGCTCGAACGGCGGAAGATCCCGGCGGCGGCGCTCTTTTTCGGCCGCTGAGGCGGTGAGGCGGGCCTCGATCCGGGCCAGATCGGCGGGGGGGGGGAGCGGACCCTGGGCCCTCCGCATCCGGGCAAGGATCGGGCGAAGCCCCAGGCGGTCTCGTACCAGGGCCCGGGGCAGGAGCGACTCGATGCGGCGGATGCGGTCCGAAAGGGTCGTCACGGAAATGGGCGGGGCCTTCTTGACGATGGAGATTGAAAAGCGCTTGCGATTGGCGTAGTAAGATAGCGGGAGCTAGTCGAAAAATCAAGCTCGAGGCCGAGATGAAATCCTTTCGCAAGGAGCTCTGGTTCGAAGTGCCCGCCCGCCGGGCCTTCATCAACATCACCCCCCAGGTGGAGCAGTGCCTGCGGGAGAGCGGGATCCGGGAGGGGCTCGCCCTCGTCAACGCCATGCACATCACGGCCTCGGTCTTCATCAACGACGACGAGCGCGGCCTGCATCAGGACTACGATGTCTGGCTCGAGAAGCTCGCACCGCACGCGCCGGTCTCGCAGTACCGGCACAACGTCGGCGAGGACAACGCCGACGCCCACCTCAAGCGCCAGGTCATGGGCCGCGAGGTGGT
>JBFYWX010000237.1:0-6492 GCA_041310825.1 Desulfobacteraceae bacterium
CCACCACGAGGTAGCCGCCCACCTCGATGGCCGCGGCCTCGTCCCAGACGCACACCACGAGCTTCGGCCCCAGCTTGTCGCAGACGATCCCCATCTTGGCGAGAAGGTGCTCGTCCCGGTAACCCAGCACCAGGTGGCAGCGCCCCTCGCGGCGGTGGGTTCGGCTCTGCAGGACCGGCCCGGGGATGTGATCGCGCAGATAGCTCTCCATCCGTTTGGGTATCATCGCAAAGCCCTCCTATGACGGAAAGTGCCTGGTTTTTCAGAGTTGGGCCGCTAATGCCCCCTCACCCTGACCCTCTCCCGCATCAATGAGGGGAGAGAGCCGAGCGGCAGGAGATCATCGTAGCATGGATGGCAGGGGCTTTTCCACGGCTTGGCACAGCCGGGAAGCAGATCAACTTAAATCTGCCTATTAAACCGTTCATGCTTTTTTTGGCATGAACGGTTTAATATGTCAGCTTTTTCCGAGAACGGGTTTCTGGATGAGAGGGACGGCCGCCGGGGCCACCTCCTGCGGGGCGGAGAGGATCGAGGTCGAGAAGGCCACTAAAATCGTGACGCGCCGGTTGGAGAAGTCGAGCGGTTTTTCGGGGTTTTTCAGGCGCCGGTCGGCATAGCCGTTGACCCCGGTGATCTGGTGGTCGCGGATCCCGCCCTCCTCCAGCACCCGCCGCGCGGAATTGGCGCGGTCCGAGCTCAGGTCCCAGTTGTTGTAGCCGGACCGCACGTAGGGGCGGCTGTCGGTGTGGCCTTCAATCACCACCTGATTGGGAAACGTGCCGATCCGCGAGCCGATCAGCTTGAGCAGCTGCACGGCATCGGCCTTGAGGTGCGAGCTGCCGATGTCGAAGAAGAGCCCCTCGGACTGCTCGATCAGCTCGATCCTCAGCCCCTCCTGGGTGATCGTGATCTGGATCTGGTCTTTGAACCGCGCCAGGTCAGGGAGGGCGGCGATGGCCTTGACCAGTTTCTCGCCCTCCTCGCGCAGCCGCTCCACCTCCGACTGCTCGGGCAGCTTGGGCTGCACCGCCGGGGCGGCCGACGGCGGGTCCGAAAAGGGCTTGATCGCGTTAATGCCGTTCAAGACGCCCGATGAGGTTTTGTGCACCCCCGCCGGGTCCCTGAAATAATCGGCCACGGAGGTGCGGATGGTCACGTTGTTGGCGATGATCCACAAGACGATGAACAAGGCCATCATGGCGGTCACGAAATCGGCGTAGGCCACTTTCCAGGCCCCGCCGTGATGCGCCTCGTGTCCGCCGCGCTTCTTGACCCGTTTGATGATCGTGTATTTTTCCGAATCGCTCACGACTTTTCCTTCACATGGGCTTCCATTTCCGCAAATTCAGGGCGGGTCTCGCTCGGGATGCTGCGCCGCGCGAACTCGACACACACGAGCGGGCTGAACCCACGGGCGAAGGCGGCGATGGCGGACTTGACCGCCTCGAACACCTGCATTTCCGTCTCGCCGGCGATGTCGAGGTTGGAGGCCAGGGGCTGAACGAACCCGTAACACAGAAAAATGCCCAGGAAGGTCCCGACCAGAGCGGCCGCGACTTTTTTGCCGATCTCGCTCGCCGGACCGTCGATGGCCTGCATGGTGATGACGATCCCGAGCACCGCCGCGACGATCCCCAGGCCGGGCAGCGTGTCGCCGATTTTGGCGAGGACGATACTCGGCTTCTTGATGTCGGCGTGGTGGGTGTCGATGTCGCCTTCCATCAAAGATTCCAGGTCATGCGAAGCAATGCCGCCGATGATGACCATGCGGAAGGTGTCGGTCATGAAGGCGATCAGGGTTTTGTGGGAGAGGATGTCCGTATATTTCGAAAAGATCGAGCTCTCCGCCGGGGTTTCAATATGCTTCTCCAGCGCAATCAACCCCTCCTTCTGGGCCATGTAGAGCAGCTCGTAGAGGAGCTTCAGGACCGCGAGGTAGGTCGTCTTGGTGATGGTCTCCCCCTTCAGGGCGCCGATCGACTTGGCCATGAGGCGCTGCAGGACGCTCTTCGGCGCCGATGCGAGCAGGGCTCCCAACGCCGCCCCGCCGATGATGATGAACTCGGCCGGCTGGATGAGGACCATGAACGGTCCGCCCGCCTCCCAAAAACCTCCCAGCACGGACACGAAGACAACGGTGAACCCTATGATGACAAACACAAGTTCCCTCGGTTCTGGTGAGATGGCTCCGGCTGAGCATCCGACCTCATGCCGTAAATGTTCTGCTGATCTAATATCGGTATCCGGGGCGGAAACTTTAGAAAGGCGACTGCGCCGGGGGAGTGAAAGACCGTCCGGCTGTCGAAAAGTGGTATAATTGGAATAATTTTCGAAGGGTTATTTGTTTGTTTGGGCGCCCGGGGAACCTAAGATTTCCACCGGGTCTTCGCAGCGGATGGTCCCTGCGGTAATCACCCGGCCGAAAACCCCCTCCCGCGGCATGATGCAGTCACCGGCCTTATAGTAGATGGCACAGCGGTTGTGACATTCCTTGCCGATCTGGGTGATCTCGACGACCGCCTCCCGGCCCAGACGCACGCGGGTCCCGATGGGCAGGTTTTTCCAGTCGATCCCCTCGGTGGCAATATTCTCGGCAAAGTCGCCGAACCCAACGCTCAGGCCCTGCCCCCGGGCGGAGTCGATGCTCTCGGCCGCGAGGAAGCTTACCTGGCGGTGCCAGGGGCCGGCATGGGCGTCCCCCTCGAGGCCGTGGTCCTTCGAGAGGAAGGCCTCCGCGACCGGTGTCTTGATCGTGCCCTTTTTCCGGCTGACGGCGATCGATACGATTTTCATACTCATTCTTGAACCCTCTGCCTCTTGGGCCGTTGCTTATTCACCGGGAACCCGCAACCCCTTAACCACCGGCTTCAGCCGCTGCCCCTGAAAACCCCTTCCCGGCGGCGATCATGTAGATGCCGTAGGTCGCCCGCAGGTTCGGCAGCACCCCCGCGATGCGGCCGTAGCGATCCTGGGAGTTGGTGTC
The DNA here is from genome assembly GCA_041310825.1 of Desulfobacteraceae bacterium. Classification (GTDB taxonomy): domain Bacteria; phylum Desulfobacterota; class Desulfobacteria; order Desulfobacterales; family SpSt-501; genus SpSt-501. The sequence continues at coordinate 2,987 of JBFYWX010000237.1, forward strand.
GATGGCCGCCTCCTTGAGCACCCGCAGCCCCACCTCGTCCGCGAATTTGCGGAAATCCCTCAGTGTGATCACCCGGATGTTGGGGGTGTCGTGCCACTGGTAGGGCAGCTGGCGCGACACGGGAGCGCGGCCGGTCAGCAAGAGCTGGAGCCTTAGGCTCCAGTGGCTGAAGTTGGGAAAGCTCACGATCCCCCGGCGGCCCACCCGCAGCATGGAGCGGATCAGAGCGGCCGGCGCGTAGACCTGCTGCAGGGTCTGGCTGAGGATCACATGGTCGAAGGCATTATCCGGGTAATCGAGGATCTCCTGGTTGATGTCCCCCTGCAGCACCGATAAGCCCTTTTCGATGCATCGGGCGACTTTCTCCTCGTTGTGTTCGATGCCGGCACCCACCACCCCCTTGTGGGTGATGAGATGCTGGAGCAGATCCCCCTCCCCGCAGCCCAGGTCGAGCACCCGCGAGCCGGGCTCAATCCAGGCGGCGATGATCTGCAGATCATAGCGAATGAGGCTGTGCGCCGCACTCATCGTGCACCCGATGGAGAAACCCGTGGATCAGGCTTTTCAGCCGCTCTCCGGGGATCAGGAAGGCGTCGTGGCCCCACTCGGCCTCGATCTCGCAAAAGCTCACGTCGCGTCCGCATTTCTTTAAAGCCTTCACGATGTGTCGCGCCTGGTAGGTCGGGTAGAGCCAGTCCGAGGTGAAGGAGATCACCAGGAACTTGGCCCGGGCTTTGGAGCAGGCCTGGACGGCCGAGCCGCCGCCGTGTTGCTTGCCTAAGTCAAAATAGTCCGCCGCTTTGGTGATGTAAAGGAACGAGTTGGCATCGAACCGGTCGACGAACTTCCGCCCCTGGTAGCGCAGGTAGCTCTCCACCTGGAAGTCGGCGTCGAAATTGAAAGAAAAATCGCTCTTGTCCTGAAGCCGCCGGCCGAATTTAAGGCGCATGGACTCATCGGATAGGTAGGTGATGTGGCCGATCATCCGCGCCACCGCAAGTCCCAGCTCGGGCTTGCGGCCGCCGTAATAGTCGCCGTGGTTCCAGTTGGGATCGGCCATGATGGACTGGCGAGCCACCTCGTTGAACGCGATGGCGAGCGCCGAATGCCGCATGGTGGTCGCGAGCGGTATCGCCGCAAAGACCATCTGCGGATAGCGCACGCACCATTCCAGGACCTGCATCCCGCCGATCGACCCGCCCACGACGCATAAAAGCTGCGCGATGCCGAGCTGGTCCACGAGGGCCTTCTGGGCCGCCACCATGTCGCCGATGGTCACGACCGGGAAATCCAATCCGTAGGCTTTCCCGGTGGCCGGGTTGATGCTGGCGGGACCGGTGGAGCCCATGCAGCTGCCGATGATGTTGGCGCAAATCACGAAATACCGATCGGTGTCGATGCCCTTCCCCGGGCCCACCATGCAGTCCCACCATCCGGGCTTTTCGTCCCGCTCCGTGTAGACCCCGGCCGCGTGCGAGTCCCCCGAGAGGGCGTGCAGGATCAGGACCGCATTGCGCCGGTCCGGTGCGAGGGTGCCGTAGGTCTCGTAGGCGAGGGTCAGGGGTCCGATCCGCGCCCCGCTTTCGAGCACCATCTCCTCCGGCGGCGTAGCGAAGCTGAAAAACCGCTTCTCGACCAGACCGACCGACACCGAATCCTTACTATGTTCGATGTGTTCGCTCATATACGCATTCAATTGGGTCCGGGGTTCAGGACAAGATCGGGGTCGGTATCGCTATCGGTATCGGCATTTCAGTTTCCACTCCTGATAACGTTCTATAAGTCCTTGCCGGAGGCAAACAAACCATCCTTGAGACATGAGCACCAATTGTCAGTGCAGGGTAAACACCGCAATCTCCGCCGGCGCCCCGGTGCGGATGGGCGGGCCCCAGGTGCCGACCCCGCTCGAAACGTAGATGGAAAACCCCTCTTCGCGGTGCAGCCCGTAATCGTAGCCGTTGTAGATCCAGTTCGTCATCAGGCCGAACGGGAAGAACTGCCCCCGGTGGGTGTGGCCCGAGAGTTGCAGCGCGACCCCCAGCCGCCGGGCGAGGGCAAAGGAGGTGTCCGGACGCCAGTAGGTTGCCGAGCGGCCGTCCCGGGCGGCCGGACGCCGGATGTCGGAGGGGGTGTGAAAGAGCAGGATCAGGGGCCGGGGAGCCGCGCCGGCCGATGCCGTCGGCTCCAGGCCGCGGATGGCCGACGCATCGTCCACGCCGGGATAGGCGATGCCCATCAGGGCGACGCCGTCGAGATCGATCACCTCGTTGTGGAGCACCCGGATCCCGGCCGCCTTCACCATCTCCAGACATCGGCGCTCGCCGGCATAGACTTCGTGGTTGCCGGTCACGAAGAAGACCCCGCGGCGGGCCTTCAACCGGCTGAGGGCGGGTACGAACTCGGGCATCCCGTCGATCATGCCGTCGAAAAGATCCCCGGTAATCACGACGAGGTCCGGTGACAGGGCGTTCACCCGCTCCGCCAGCCGCTCCATGGCCGCGGGCCGGTGGAAATGGCCCAGGTGGACGTCGGAGAGCTGCACGATGGTGTTGCCGCGCCAGCTCTCCGGGAGATGGTCGAGCGCAAGTGCCACATGCGTTGTAATGGGGCGAAAGGTGCTCCAGAAACCGAAGGCGGCCCAGCCCAGCCCCAGCGCCACGCACACCGCTCCCAGCATGCGGAAGCTGATCGCGGTCGATCCCACGGCCCGGAGGAACCCGTAAATGATCCAGGTGGCGCCGACCGCCAGGGTGAGCTTGATGAACACGGCGAACCAGACGGCGGCCGCCTTGTAAAAACCGATAGTCAGCGGGTTCTCGTTCCAGCGGAGGAGGAAAAAGGCAGCGATGAAGCTTACGGCCAGAAGCATACAGGCGACCAGCATTCCCGCCCGGACCGCCGGATGCAGGACCTCCAGCCATCGAACGGCAAACCGGTAGAGCATAACGTGCGCGCTGACGGTCAGAAGCAACACCACCGAGAGAAATATCATAGGGCATCCTGAATCCGGGCGCCGCAAACGGCCCAAAACCAAAGCCTCGCCGGTGGCCTTTGACCTGCCGGCGCCGGACATGGTAAGCTAATCTTCCGTCCCGATTTTGCAAATTCGTGTGAGCGATGAGCCGTCACTTTCATCCCTATCCCCTGATCCCGGAAAACGGCCATGTCCGGCGCTGCCTCTCCTGCGGCACGACCGAGAACATGAAGCGCCGGCGCTACTGTAAGATCGAATGCCGGCAACGGCTGCGCAACAACCTCAACATGCGCACCGGCCTGCTCCAGACCCTGCAAATCCGTTACGCCACGTTCTATTTCACGGACACCCTGGTGGTGCTGGACATGCTGCCGTATGGATCCGCCGACCTTTTAAGTTTCATTTTCCCGCGCGCGAACGGCAGGAAGCCGGTCGATGACTTCTGTAAGATGTTCAACCTGCTGGGAAACGCCTGGTGGGAGGAAGTGCGGCGGACCAAGAAGCGTTATCTTGCCACGCGTCTCATTCTCGG
>JBFYWX010000267.1:0-9792 GCA_041310825.1 Desulfobacteraceae bacterium
TAAGAATCAAACAATTTCAGCTGGTTGTCTGAACTAGTAATTTCAGTTTTGTAGCTGCCCTGTGCGAAGGCTTGATACAAGGGCATTTTCTCGAAAAGAGTCAAACTCAAAACCTGTAAAATTGCGCTTTTTTTATGCAATCCAAATAGTTATCACCGCGGATGGACACGAACTAATTGCCCTTCAAGCGTGCTTGAAGGGCGTTGCCGAGTCCCTCGAGGGTTACTAAATAAAGCGAGGTGCCGACTCCGATCAGAAACAGCGCGACCAGGATCTTGGCCAGATCGCTCTGGTAGAGCGCGATGCGAATGCTGTAGCCGATGCCGGCCGTGGCGGCGATGAACTCGGCCACGATGGTGCCGACCATGGCCATGGTGGCGCTGCCCACGAGCACGGTCGTGATCTTGTGAATATTCTCAAAGGCCCGGATTTTCACCTGCAGACGCCAGGTCATCCGCCGGGTCGAATTGTAGAAATGCTCGATGTCGGCGATGGGTTCGGAGAAAATCCCGATAAACGAGAGCAGGAGCGGAAAATAGCAGATCATGGCGGCGATCAACAGCCGCGAGGCGAGGCCGTCGCCGAGCAGGATGAAAATGATGGGAGCCACCGCCACGATCGGATAGGCCTGAATGTTGTAGGCCGCGGTGCGGATGAAAGAGCCGACCCAGGCGGTGAGCCGGCCCAAAATCGCCACCGTGGTCGCCAGAGCGATGGACAGCAGATGGCCGAGAACGGCGACCGCCAGGGTGTTCAGCACTGCCAACAGATAGGGCCCGGCATAGCGCGCGGCGGTCCGCCCGATCTCGGCGGGGCTGGGGATGACGTAATCCGAAAGCCCCAGCGTGTATTTCAACAGGAACAGCAGGCCGATTCCCAGGAAGTAGATGATGAAAAACTGGTAGATCCGCCTAAGCAGCATGGACGATCTCCAACATGGCCCGCTCCAGCCGTTCGGGTGGGGGGGCGGATCCCGCCGCCGTAAGATCGGCGCCCTGGACGGAAACCACCTGCGGGGACTTCGAGGCTCCGCGCAGGACCAGGATCCGGCGGCAGAACCGGGCCACCTCGGCCACGTTGTGGGAGATATAGAGAAAGCAGCGCTCCGGGAAGAGGGCTTTGATTTTCAGGATGATCCGCTCGCGCGTGAGCTCATCGACGTTCGCCAGGCTCTCGTCCATGATGAGCAGCTCGAACTCCTGCAGGAGGTAGCGCACCAGGTTGGCGCGGTTTTGCTGCCCCATGGAGAGGCGGTTGAAGCGTGCATCGACGCAGTTTTCCATGCCGAACTCGCTGAGCAACTCCTCCGCCCGTGCCTGTTTGGCGGCCGGGGCGGTCTCCGCGATGTGGCGGCGCACACTCGACCAGCCCGGCAGGCGCTCGAGGTTGTAGGTGTAGAGGGCCCGGCGGCGGCCGTTCAGGGAGATCGCGCCGCTGAAGCCCCGGATCTCGCCAGTCAGCATCCGGGCGAGCGTGGTCTTCCCCACCCCCGAGGGCCCGAAGAGGGCATGAAACCCCGCCGCCGGCAGCTCGAAGCTCACATCGGAAAAGAGATCCCCGGTCGCATTCGGGTAGCGAAAAGAGAGCTGGCGCGCTTGCACGGGTATCCTTAACTTCTAAATGGGCGAACCGAATCCGTCCCGCTGACAGGGGGTGGTTTGTCTTTCCAGGGCCGCCGCCGCTGATCAACGTTTCAACTGGTTTTCGTATACCAGCATACCGATTGATTCACAACCGGGACCGCAAGATTCTTGCTAAACTGCAGTCATCACGCTATGGACATGGGTACCATTCCGAGGATCCGACACCATGACCACGCGCCGCTCAAACCTCCAGGCACGCTTTGCGCTCTGCCTGATTCTTCCCATCTTGGCGCTTTTGATCGGAATGGGCGTTGTCGGTTTTTTTTGGGTCCGCGACCGGTTGCTCGATCAGTGGCAGGAGTCGGCGATTCTCAAGCTCGAACGCGCCGCGCACCGCATGGACATGCATCTTGCGGCAGTGAAGCAGGCAATCCGTTGGTTCCATGACACATCCGGCAGCCAGCTGGATGAGTCCGTGCATGCCTGGGCCTTGGACCAGTTGCGCCGGCAGGAGGGGGTTGTCGACATCCGCTTGACCTGGAGCACACCACCGGAGCCACCCGCTGCGGCCACGGAACCCCACTCGCCGAGGCCAAGCATGGGGCACGGAATGCGTGCCAGCGGTAAGGCCGGCGGCATCCGCCGCTTTCAGAGCGCACAGATCCGTGAAATCACGGCGCCACGTTTTGATGCCGGCGGCGCCCACGGCACCATCAGCATGATCTCCGAGCTGCTGGACGAAACGGCGGCGGTCATCGGCCGATTGGAGGTCGTCGCCGACTTCGATGCAATCTTCCGCCACGTGGTCGAATCGGGATGGTGGCAGAGCAACAAGGCCTACCTGGTGGATGCAAACGGGCGAATCCTCGTCTGCACCGACACCGCCCGCCACGAGGCCCTGGGTGAAACCGGCGATGCGCTCGAAAAGGCGACCCTGGCGGCCATGGAAGCCCAGGGATGGGGCACGGTGTGGGGGGAGGGCCACCCGCCTTCCGAGATCAGTGGTTTTTACCGGCTGGCCGAAGCGCCCTGGTTCCTTGTGATGATAGCCCCCGGGCGCGAGATTCTCGCCCCCATCGTCGATTTCCGATGGGCCTATTCCCTTACCGTCATCGGGCTGATCCTTCTGGTGGCGGCCTTGATTCGCGCGGTTACCGGGCGCGTGGTGTCCGAGATCAAAACCGTATCGGAAGCGGCGCTGCAACTGTCGCAGGGAGAGTTCGGCGGCCCGCTCCCGGTGCATAGCCGCGACGAGGTAGGAGACCTGACGCAAAGCTTCAACCGCATGACCCGTCAGCTGCGGGAGCGGCTGCACTTGAAAGCAGCCATGAATCTCGCCATGGAGGTGCAGCAGAACCTGCTGCCGGCCGCTCCCCCTGTAGTGCCGGGCCTCGATATTGCCGGCCGCAGCGTCTACTGCCAGGAAACGGGCGGGGATTACTTCGATTACATTTTCCGCACCGGGACGCACGACAGCCGGCACCTGTGCATCGCGGTCGGCGACGTGGTGGGCCACGGGATATCGGCCGCCCTGCTCATGACCACCGTGCGCGCCCTGTTGCGCAGCCGCCTCGACCGGCCGGGCCCCCTTGCCGCGGCGGTGGAGGATGTGAACCGCCTGCTTTGCCGGGACACGGGCGCGAGCGGCAGCTTCGTGACCCTTTTCCTGCTGCAGGCGGAGCCCGCGGCGGGGAGGCTCGCCTGGGTGCGGGCCGGACACGATCCCGCGCTCCTCTTCAAACCGGCGACCGGCGAGATTGCGGCCTTGGAGGCCCCCGGTATGGCCTTGGGGGTGGACGCGTCCGCCGCCTACCAAGAGGGCGGGCACTCCCTGTCGAACGCCGGGGATGTCGTCCTGATCGGCACCGACGGGGTTTGGGATACGCGCAACGCGCATTCGGAAAGATTCGGTAAAGCCCGGGTCGGCGAGATCCTGCGCCGGCACGCCGATGAGACGGCTGCGGCGATCCTGGAGGCCGTCCTGCGCTCTCTGGAGGAATTTCGGGGGAGCATGCCCCAGGAGGACGATATCACTCTGGTCGTTGTAAAGCCTGAAAAAATCCCCCTCCCATAGCCCCTCCCGCCGTGGGAGGGCAAGACCACTCCAAGGGTTTCTTGGCACCGGGGCGATGACGATTCTCCTTCCCCTTGATGGGGGAGGCGGGGTGGGGGTGTTTTTCGGTTGGCCGGGTGGACAGGCCCTCTATTTGCGCATCTCCTGGATAAGCGCGAGATCGGCCAGCACCAGGGCCGCCATGCTCTCCACGATCGGGACGGCACGGGGGACGACGCAGGGGTCGTGGCGGCCTTTCGCCTCCAGGACCACCGGCCGCCCCTCGGCATCCACTGTTTTCTGGGCCCGGCCGATGGTGGCCGGCGGCTTGAACGCCACCCGGAATAGGATGGGCTCGCCGTTGGTGATTCCGCCCTGAACGCCCCCGCTCCTGTTGGTGAGGGTCCCCAGGCGACCCGCTTTCATCACGAACGGGTCGTTGTGGTCGCTGCCGCGCATGCGGGCCCCGGCAAACCCCGAGCCGATCTCAAAGCCCTTGGTAGCCGGGATCGAGAGCATGGCAAGCGCCAGCAGGGCCTCGGCCTTGCCGAAAACCGGCTCCCCCAGCCCGGCCGGCAGGTTGCGGCAGACGCAGGTGACAACCCCGCCGACCGAGTCGGCCGCCGCCCGCACCCGCGTGATCTCCGCGATCATGCGGGCCGCGGTGTCCGCGTGCGGGCAGCGGGCCTCGTTTGCGTCAACCGCCGCCCGGTCGATGGAAAGAGTGTCTGCCTCCGGCGCGTCGATCTCACCGACGGCACTCACCCAGGCGACGATCTCGACCCCGTGCCGGTCGCACAGCCATTTTTCGGCCACCGCGCCGGCCGCCACCCGGCCGATGGTCTCGCGCGCACTCGACCGGCCGCCGCCGCTCGCCGCCCGGATCCCGTACTTCGCCTCGTAGGTGAAATCGGCGTGGGAGGGCCGGGGGATCTGCCTCAAATGCGCGTAGTCGGCGGGCCGCTGGTCTTTGTTCGTCACCAGCAGGCCGATGGGCGTCCCCATCGTGAGGCCGCGTTCGACCCCGCTCAGTATGGAAACCCGGTCGACCTCATCCCGCTCCGTGGAAATTCGGCTCTGGCCGGGCCGGCGCCGGTCGAGCTGGCGCTGGATGTCCTCCTCGCCGAGTTCGAGACGCGACGGGCACCCGTCGACGACGACTCCCACCCCTTTGGCGTGGGACTCGCCGAAGGTCGTGGCCCGAAACAGGGTCCCGATCGTGCTGAACATCGCCGCACCCCCCATTCATCGCGGCAGGATGCCGCTCCCACAACCGCTTCAAACCATAGCGAGTTTTAGGTGGGAGCGGCTCCCGGCCTTCGTAGCCTGCACTTCGGCGAAGTTGGCTCCAGCCGCGATAATCGATTTCCCGAAGCCTTCACCGCAGATCAGACCCGATCGAACCCGCCGGCTTGTGAAAATTTCGTTCAGACTTATTGTTATGCCAATGCCAAAGATACCTGCCAACATTCTTTTTAGGCCATAACGTGTCTTTCTTCAAGATCCTGACCCATGAGGCAACCGGAGAATCGGCATGAAACATCATTTCGACATCGCTCTGCTCGCCATCGCCGGCATGTTGGGCGCCGCTCAACCGGCGTCGAGCCAAACCGCTGAACCGGATGCGGGACCTCCCGCCATCGATGCGGCTGCGCCGGCCAAGTTTGAAACCGCCACCTTCGCCCTCGGCTGATTCTGGGGGCCGGACTCCAGGTTCGGAGTCCTCGACGGGGTGACTCGCACCCGGGTGGGCTATGCCGGCGGCACACGGGAAAACCCCACCTACCACCGGCTCGGCGACCACACCGAGACATTGCAAGTCGACTTCGACCCCCGGCGCGGATCTCTTACGAAAAGCTGTTAGCGATCTTCTGGCAGGAGCACGATCCCACCGGCCGGGCGTATTCCACCCAATACAAGGCGGCCGTCTTCCATCACAACGAGGAGCAGAAGCGCCTGGCGCTCGAAACCCGCGACCGGCTGGCGGCCCGGCTGGGAAAACCGATCCACACCGAGATCCTCCCCTTCAGCCGGTTTTACCCGGCCGAGGCCTACCATCAGAAGTATTACCTGAGAGGCAACCGGCGCCTGCTCAAGGAGCTGCAGCGGCACTACCCGCAGGCGGTCGACCTGATGAACTCCACGGCGGCGGCGCGGGTCAACGGATACGCGGGCCGCAGCGGCAGCGCCGAATCGCTGAAGGCCGAGATCGAGCGCTACGGGCTCTCCGCCGAGGGCCGCAGCGAACTCCTACGCCTGGCGGAAGTGACGCCGTAAAATGAAGGCCCCGGTGCGTTGGATGAAATAGCATCCCTGTGGGAGTAACTTCCAGCCACGATGATTTCGCGGCCAGATGTCGCTTCCACCCGGCGGCTTCAATCCCTTTTGACGGACGGATGAAACCGGTCGAAGACACCTGCATTGCAGCGAAACCCGAGGGTTGCGGTGGCGGTCTCACGGCGACAGCCCGAGAGGTGTTTGTAACCGGAGTCTATTCCGCCGTGGATGCCGCGGCCAACCGGGAGCTTGCCCGGTTGCGACGCTTGCAGGGGATCGTACCCAGCTGCCAGCGAGGCTGCTGCAACTGCTGCTGCGGACAGCACATTCAGACGAACATCGCCGAGGCCCATGCGCTGGGACAGTACATCAAGCGGAACTTTTCACGGCGGCAGATCATCGATCTCAGGCAGCGCACCCTGGCCTGGCAGGCCCGAGAGGCGTTTCGCCGCGGCTGGCCGGGTTCGACAGGGATGACTCCAGCGGATGATTTCGAGAGCACCCCCTGCTGCCCGCTCTTGGTGGAGCGAGCCTGCAGCGCCTACCCTGTAAGGCCGGTCATCTGCCGCACCCATTTTGTCAGCTCGGACCCCTGCGCCTGCCGGCCGCCGGCCGAGCATCCTCCGGCCGGCCCGGCCCCTCACGTCCTCACCTCCGTCATCGCGGCGAGCGCTTCCTTCTCGCTGGCCCTGAGAACGGACATCGAAAAAACCGGCCGGGATTATTCACGCACCATCAAACTCCTGCCCCACTGGCTGGTGATCGAGATGGGTTGGGGAAGAGATGGCGGCGGCCGGGCGGATCAATATGCTCCGCCCATTCTGAGATAATTGGCATAAAGGCGGGGGTGGACGCGGGAGAAGCGGTCGAAATCGGCCAGAATCTCCATGCCCGGCACGATTGCCCGCACGACCGGAAGCCCTATGTCCTTGCGCGTAAGGTCCGCGTAGATCACCCGAAATCCGTTTGCAAGCAGCAGGTGCTCCATGATCTCAAGATCCCGTTCGGGGACTCCGCTGGAGTAGTCCGGCAAGGCCTCGAACGGAACCCGCATCAACCCCTCCGGGAGCGGCTGCGAGGGCGGCCCCCCGGGGTAGGGATAGGGGGTTTCGGTGAGCGCCGCAAGGAGGGCCCGGCGGGCATTCAGGTGCGCGCCGGTCCCCTTGGCGACCTTCCCGTCGGCAGCGATCACGAAGCTCTTGCAGCAAGGCAGGCCGCAGGGCGGCGTGATGTCCTGAAACAACAGGTGGATCCCGTTGGCCCGGTAGCTTTCAAGGAGTGCCGCCAGGCGCGGCTCGCGGGTCTCGATCTCGAAACAGAGCGCGGGGTCAAACGGGCTGGTCCCTTCGCAGTCGCGCTCGACGACTTCGGCCAGCGCGCTCAGCTTCGCACCCGCGGGCGAGACCCCGGCCCCAAGCCCGGTGGACCCCAGGGCCGAGAAGAGTTTGATCTCGTCCAGGTTGCAGAAGAGAAAGACGCACTGGGCCGGAACGAGGATCGGCCGGACCCCCTGCAGGGTTCGCTCGACAGCCTCGATCCAGTAAAGCGGCTCGTCGCGGTAGGGCGCTTCGAGCGCCAGGTCGTTGGGGTCCAGAACCTCCGCCCGCCCCCCCCGAAACTCCGACCAGCGCCCGTGCACACAGACGGAGATGCCGACGTAGCCCCGGGGGCCCTTGGCATCGAAGCTCGCAAAGGCCGAGCACCGTTCGACCACCTCCATGGCACAGGCGGCGCGCGCGGACTCGAAATCGATCCCCCGACCGTAGGCCGTGAGCTCGCCTGACAGGGTGAAGCGATGCCGGCCCAGGCTCACCGCGGTCTGCATCCGCCACTGGCGCAGGAGGGCGATCGGGCTGAGGGAGGCGGTGTGGCGCATCTCCCCGCCCACACTCACCCCGGCCAGCCCCAGCCGCTCTGCGGCCAGGGCGTGCACCTCGGCCGCACTCAACCCAGCGGGGTCGGTCTGCCCGGAGGCCAGGGGAAATTTCTCGCAGAGCGTCTTCAGCGTCAGCCGGGGTTCCAGGAGCGCTCCGGGATCTTTCACGGCACAGGGGGCGGGCAGACCGATGGCGCTATCCGGGGGCAGCGGCCGATGCTCGAGGATGTTTCGCCGGAAATGGCCCATCCACTGCTCGTGCAGCGCCTTGTCTTCCATAAGATGGGTCCTGATGTAAACCACCGGGGTCTGCATGGAGAGCGACTGAAGGGTTGCAGGCGCGAGGGCCAGGACCCAGGTGCGGGAGCAGGCGCGGAAGAGGCAGGCCTCCCAGAGCAGGGCCAGCAGAAACGGGTCGTTTCGCTCCGCGGCGGCGATGGCCGCTCTCAACGTCGCATCGTCCCAGCCCTGGATCAGGCGCAGGAGGTGCCGGCGCATGAATTCGTCGCTCGGGTGCGCGCGGGCGTATTCCAAAGCGGCCTGATCGCCAAGTTCCTCCCGGGGCACGGCCCCGAAATACCCGGTTGCGGCCTCGGTGGCGACCAGCCGCAGCGCGTAGTCGATGGGGGCATCAGCGGGTTGCATGGGCTCTCTTCAACAACGGGTTCGGATGTTTACATCGGACACAGGTAAGGGTATAGAATCTTTCCATGAATTCGATCGATCGCAAGAAGAAAGAGATCCTGGCGTATGAGCGCCGCTTCGCCTTCAAGCTGGGAGAGCACGTCCTGGAAAAGCCGAAGATGAACATCTGGATGATCCTGATCCCGATCATCATCGTTTACCACATGTTCCGATTCCAGAAATACGTGGATGGAAAGAATAAATTCGCTCAAAACTATCTGAAGACCCGCGAACAGGCCCTGGAATCAGCCGGCAGTGCGGTCGCCGAGGGGAAGGCCAAGGATGTGAATTCCATCACGGCGCAGATTCCCCTGCCCGCGGAGGCCCGCGGTCCTTACAGCCACCTGCTCTCGGTGCTGGCCGACCACTACGTCGCATTACTGCAGGCCGACGGGGAGACGATCGATGCGCTGCTGCGCCGCGCCTACCGCTCCCGAACCGACTTCCTGCTTTTCTTCAACCAGCTCTCCCAGGCGGAAAAAAGTCTCAATGCGGCGCTTCGGCCCCATCTCGACCAAGAGCACAAGGAGATCGACGAGGCCATCCGCCGGATCCAGGAGATCTCGGAGCACATGCGCCGGGCGGAAGCCTCCCGGGTCTTTGCCTGAGCCCCCCCCCAGAAAATACTCCGGGGGCGGCATGCTCTGAACCGCCCCCGGAGATAGACTCTTTTACGGTTATCTTACTTCCACAAAAACCCCTTGCTGTTGTTCAGGTAGTTCTGGGCTTCGCTGGTTTCCTCCGCATCGCTGTAAAACAGGGCGGTGGCCTTGATGTCGAGCTCCTTGTTCTTCGCGATGACCGGCTTGAACCACGGCAGCGCATCGAAGGCCGGGACGACCACGAACATGAACGCCCATATGCACACCAGGCCGATGAGGAGCTTCAGCCAGCGGCCGGCGCGGCCCGTCCCCTGAGAGGGATCCCGCGCCGTCCTCAATCTCATCTGAACTGCGGTTGCCTGCATTATCAGATCCCCGCCGTGATTTCGGGGAAGACCACGTAGAACATGATCCAGGCCATGAGCAGGGTGAGAATCAGGTTGAAGCTCTGGCCGCAGACATAAAGGATGACCGGCTTGCCGCCCTTGAAGTAGTGGGCCAGTTCCCGGAAGTCGGTCGCCAGCCCGATGCTGGCAAAGGCCAGGCAGAAGAACCAACCCCGGAAATGGCCGGTAAAGCCCTGGGTGACGCCGTGGTCCACCAGGGTGTGGCCGGCATCGCTGCCGATAGCTTCGTAGAGCAGCGAGAAGATGATGGAGGCGGCCAGGAACCCCAGGACGAACTTGGGGAAGCGGTGCCAGATCTCCATCGGGCTCA
>JBFYWX010000271.1:0-5169 GCA_041310825.1 Desulfobacteraceae bacterium
CTACCGCATCCCCTTCTTTGCCGGGGCGGCCATGGGCGTGATTTCGCTCTTGGCCGTGCAGAAGATCCGGACGCCCCCAAGCTAAAGGCTCGAAGCGGAGCCGTAGGCGTCTTGATGGGCCATCGAGGGTTCAGACCCGCTGGATGCGGCATACTAAAGCAAGACGAGGTGTGGTTTGCTGTCACTGTATCGTGACTTTTGTCGAGGTCGAATTTACGGTGATATTTTCAACGCCCGCGATCAGCGGTGGGCCTCGCAGCGGACCGTCCGATGCATCGCGTTGTTAGCGAGATAGTCGGAAACCCCTTCATTCGTATGGCCCCAGAAAGCGTTCTCCGTTGAAGTGAATGATGTGAGAGGGTGCGTCGGAGATCCATACCTCGGTTTCCCACGCGATCTCATTGAGGTACCTCGTCATAGTTCGGCGTGTCAGAAATGCAGTCACGAAGACGAGGCCCGAGCGAGCGGCGCCGAACAGGGCCCTGAGTTCGTTGTGCCTCTTGATGCCGATGGGACCATGACTCGTCACCGCCTCGATCAACACGAGCCAGTCCTTGTCAGGCAGATGCACGACCACATCTGGCATCTTCCCATGTTCGTCGATCTCTACGCCAAGTCGCACCAGATAGCCGGCCTCGACATGTCGCTGCTTCTGCCCGGTGTCACCCAAGTACACGACGATGCCACCGGGCGTAAAACGGGGGCAAAAGTCCTCGATGACCCTCTTGACGAGCTCATTCTGCCCGCCGGCCGTCAGCGGGATCTTCTTTCCATTCGGCAGCTTCACCGCAACAAGCGCCATCTCGCGTTCCCGATGCTGAAGCGTTCCGAGGGCGGTGGCTGTGGTCAAGAATGCCGCCAAGCAACCTTTCCAAGCTGGCGAGCCAAATGTGCGAAGCAGCTTCAAAAGCGGAGGAGCGACCTGGTAACGATTGGCCGGACTATTGATTGGGCGTTGTGGGTTGTCAGGATTCGCAACCAAGATCCCCATTTGAACAAACTGATGCACCGTGAAGCGCCTGACTGTTTCCCGCGTGTTTGGTGCGTACTTCTTGCCGAACTGATCCCGGAAAACTTCCATCATTTCCGTGATTCCGAGCATCGGATTCGACGCGGCCGACCACTTTCTGCGTGGGGTTACGTCGAGTAGCGCGAGGAGAACAAGTGCGGAGCGCTCGTTCTGCTGTTCGCTCGGTACGTTCAGCGACGCGAGGACTGCGAGGGCCTCGTCGATGCGCTTTGCTGCCCCACTGCGCCTGCCCGCAGGTCTTTTAGCCATCGAAGAGAACCTCATTAACCATGCAATCAAGCTCCTCCTGCCCCGGAAAAGACATCCCAACCCGTCGACCGAGCGTAATGAGGGCTGAGCGCGTTGGGTAGGGGAGAGACCGAAGATCAGAAGCATTGACCTGCGTATGACCGCTAAACTGCCTGAAGTAGATGTCCACGAGCGAGGAGTTCAGGTACGTAGCGAGCCCCTTGGCAAGCGTTGCTGGCAGGCCAGAACCCCGCTCATGGAAATAGTTCAAATGGTTTTCGAAAGCGACTTCCTGGGCGGTGACACGCACCGGGTCATAAACGGCCGCCACAATCCGGCGGCGTTCCTCCTTAGACGAGAACCGCTTGGTCAATGTGTAGTGGCCCTCAGGCACGACGAGGTCTTCAGCCCTCGGACCGAGAGCGAGCGCGTTGGGCTTGCGCGTGCTGCCATTGGGCCACTTCACGAAGCCGTCCTTGAAGTGACAGGGGTAGATCAAAGGCACCGTGTTCTTCCCCGGCTGGGCGCGAAGCAGGTCTCGGGCTCGGAAGTCGACGACGCGCCCTGTTGACACCATCAGTCCGAGAGCAGTGAGCGTCCCTCCCAGGCTGCTGATTTTATCCCGGATAGACTTGCCATCCCTCTCCGGGACGACGTGGATGACCGCGTGCTGATCGCGGGGATGAATGAGTTCTCCATGCTCGATCGTTCGCCTACGCACGTCAGCTCCGAGCACCGCATTTGCCGAAACAATAACCGCTGGGTTTGCTTCCGCCGTCTTCACCGCATGAAAGATGACGTTCTCTTGCAAGACCTTATCATCCCCGAAGGCCTTATCTCGTGCGTCAAATAAATGCACCCGTCGGGAACGCATGTCTCGCAAGAAGTATCGGCGAAACGGCTCGAAGTAAGGGCCGTTGCAGAAACTCCTTGGGGTAATCGCAACCATCTCTCCGCCTGGAGCGAGCAGGCGTGCGGCGACTGCCACAAAGCCCGTGTATAGGTTGGTTGTCTCCAAGCCGATGGAACGAAGCAGCGAGCGTTCCCGGGACTCCGTGCGAATCTTTCGGTAGGGAGGGTTGAGCATGGCGCAGTCGAAACGCTCCCGCTCGCCCGTTCCGAAGAGATCGCCGGCGAGACCAGTGGCGCCGGCATCGAGGAAGTCTCGGTCTACGAGGCGCCCCTGAAAGGAGATTCCAAACTCCTCGCATGCTGCCTTGCACTGATCCAGCGTCTGGCGTAGATAGGCAACGAGAAGAGGATCGATCTCGTAGGCCGTTACGGCGATGCTATCGGGACGCATGGGGCGCTGGCAGAGTGTCAATACGAGAGCAGCGCACAGTGAGCCCGCTCCGGCGCCAGGGTCGAGGATACTAACGTTGGACTTCCTGCAGCGAAACATCTCGGCCATGAAGGTGGCAATGGGGATAGGCGTAAGGAACTGCCCCATCTGAGCACGGCGCCCGGGATCCAGGCGTGTGGCGGCTTCCTTGCGGACGCCATCGAGCACCCGCAACAACGACGCCGCGCCGCTGGTGGTGGCCTCCGTATTCGGTTCCTCGCGTGCGTTGGTCATACTCACTGTAAGAGTCCCATGCTGTCCCGCTAACGGTTTCTTTGTAAAACCTCTTGCCAGCATTTGAGCAGTGTAACATCCCAATGCAAGAGCTGCCGTAAGTCATTTAATTTCGGCTTCTTAAGTCACCGGACAGGGTTGATAGGGAATAATATATAGCTTCTTTATTAGGACCCCCCTGAAAGTCTACTATAGAGATCGTCTATAGGGCCCTTGACGCCCCTGCCGCCCCTATTCAAGACATGTTTGTAAACCACTTTTGTTTTGACATCTTTATGGCCCAGCAAATCCTGGGCAGTTCTGATATCGTAGCCGCCTGCCAGAAGCTGTGTCGCGAAGGTAGATGAACCGTTTTATCCAGTGGCAATAGGTCTGCTTGGTTCGGCGGCTGTAATGGCGGGAGCGGAGAGCTTCGCGAAGCTGGTCTAAAAGCTTGGGTTTGGCCTCGCGGCCGGATACGGCCTGTTCGCGTCCGGCAACTTTGTGAAGGTGAGTGACGTTGCTGGCATGCTGCATAATACACCTTCAATGTCCTATGCGAAGCAAGACCCTCAACCAGATCAATATGAAATATTGCTTCTTATACCTTGATCGACAATATCTTGCAACATTCCTTCGCACTGTATCGGGTCAAAAAATCACTGAATGCACGATTTCAAAATCCCAGCGCAGGGATATATCACCGATTTGTGCTTCGGTGATTTGGTCGGATAAATCACCAGAATCATAGTCAAACCATTGATCATGTTCCCTTCTTTACAGATTTCAGAAGAGCTGCCACTGGGTCCGCCTGAGGTGGCAATCCCGCCACCGCAGCAGGAAAAACCTGTCTCTTCTTGTCAAACGCGAATGCATGGGAAGAAAGATCGCCTCCTGGCCCTGCCGATCCCACGGTCTCCATGATCTCCGGCCGCTGGTCGTCATCAATGTCTGCAAGCATGACTCTTTCGACCGTTCCATCGCGGGCAACAATAATACCCGATGTAAAGAAGGCGGTCTCATCCTCAAGCGGGTTATGGCCACACCCCCGCGATCGCGGCCCCGCATTTCGCGCAGCGGCCGTCTTTCAGGCGCACTTTCCCCACCTGGAAGCCCCAGCGCTCGATCAGCCGCTCGCCGCAGGCGGGGCAGAAGGTGTTCTCGCCCGCATCGCCGGGGACGTTGCCGGTGTAGACGAAGCGAAGGCCGGCGGCGATACCGATCTCGCGCGCCATCTGAAGGGTTTGGAGCGGGGTGGGCGGCCGGTCGGTCAGCCGGTAGGTGGGATGGAAACGGCTGATGTGCCACGGGGTTTCCGGCCCCAGGTCGCGCACCAGAAAAGCCGCCAAGGCTTTGAGCTCGTTGGAATCGTCGTTCAACCCCGGGACGATCAGGGTGGTCACCTCCACGAAGACGCCCCGGGCTTTCATGGCGCGCAGGGTCTCCTTGACCGGTTCGAGCCGCGCCCCGCACTGGTCCTTGTAGTAGCCGGGGGTGAACGCCTTTAGGTCCACGTTGGCGGCATCGAGGACGGGGCCGATCACATCCAGCGCCTCGCGGGTCATGTAGCCGTTGGTCACGAAGACGTTGCGGATCCCCTGGGCATGGGCCAGCCGGGCGACGTCCAGGGCGAACTCGAAAAAAACGGTCGGCTCGGTGTAGGTGTAGGCGATGCTGCGGCACTCGGCCCGCGCCGCCGCCGTCACGACCGCCTCGGGGCTCACGCGCTCCCCCCGGATCGCCCCGCCGCGGTCGGCCGGCAGTTGGGCGATGTCGGCATTTTGGCAGAAGCGGCAGCGGAAGTTGCAGCCCACGGTTGCAATCGAGAAGGAGAGCGAGCCCGGAAGAAAGTGGTAGAGCGGCTTCTTTTCGATGGGGTCCACGTGGCGGGCGATCAGCCGGCCGTAGACCAGGCTCTCCAGGGTGCCGCCCCGGTTCTCGCGCACGCGGCAGATGCCGCGTTGGCCCTCCGCGATCACACAGCGGTGGCTGCACAGCACACAGCGGACCTGGCGGTCCGGGAGTGATTTATAAAGCAGCGCCTCCATGATCCGCTCTCCTCACGGGGCGGGTCCCGGGCGAGGGCCGGGCGCGGCCACCCGTCCTACCCGCTACCCCGGAACGGTCCCCGGTGTCTGGCTCGGCTGATACCGCACGGTCAGCGGCCGGGTGCGAAACCGGGGGACCAGGACCACCACCATGCCGACAAACGCCCCGAACGGGCAGCGCTGCAGGAGGGTCTGCTCCAGACTGGCGGCAAACTTCCCCGACGGCAGCGGCAGCTGACAGATGCTGCGCCAGGAGATCGGCACATGCCCCACCAGGTCGTAGACCATGTGCTTGAGCTCCCAGACGC
>JBFYWX010000283.1:0-10893 GCA_041310825.1 Desulfobacteraceae bacterium
GAGAGGAGATCCGTTTATGGGCAAAGGTGATAAACGATCCAAACGGGGAAAAATCTGGCGGGGGAGCAACGGCAACGCGCGACCCAAAAAGAAGAAGGATGGCGCTCAAAAGAAGCCCGCATGAACGCCAAGCCGCCCAACCCCCGTGCCCCCGACTGGGACATCGACAGCATGTTCACCGACCGCTGGTCGCCGCGGGCCCTGGCGCCCGAGCCGCTGTCGGACCGGGAGGTCCAGACCCTTTTCGAGGCGGCGCGCTGGGCCCCCTCCTGCTTCAACGAGCAGCCCTGGCTCTTCGTCTATGCCACCGCGCCCGAAGAGCGCCGTAGGCTCGTCGCCTGCCTGGCCCCCAAAAACCAGGCCTGGGCCGGGCAGGCGCCGCTGGTGATGTTCCTCCTGGCGCGGCGCACCTTCCAGAAGGGCGGCAAGGAGAACCGCCACGCCCCCTACGACGCGGGCGCGGCCTGGATGGCGCTGGCGCTCCAGGCGCGCAAGCTGGGTCTTTACGCCCACGCCATGGCCGGCTTCAACCAGGAGAAGGCCCATGACGTGCTGGGTGCCTCGAAGGAGGAGTACCACGTCATGGCCGCCGTCGCCGTGGGCCGCAAAACGGACGACGCCGGACTGCCCGAGGACCTGCGCGCAATGGAGAGCCCCAACAGCCGCAAGCCCCACGCCGAGGTGGCCACCGCCGTGTTCCCGCTGCCCCGCACGAGTTCGTAACACCGCTGTAAGGAGTACGCCATGATTGCCTATTTTGTTTACAACCCGCGCAAGAACATGGATACGGTCTATTTGCCCGACCGGGGCTGTTTTATCGCGGCGGACAAGGCCGCGATGGAACGCTTCATCGCCGTCAAACCCGATTTCCCAGGGTGGATGGGCCAGGCCTGTGCCGTAGTGGAACCGGAGGAGTTCGGCACCGTGATCGCCACCCGCGATGATCAGGGAGACGTCTGCATTCACCAGGAGGAGCTCTGGCGCGAACGGATGTTGTTCCACCTGGGCAGCCCTCTCGGCCAACGCCATTAGAATCCTGCCGGTCCACGAACCCCCCGTTTGGGACAGACACGACGAATGCCGACGGAGCCACAACCCGGAAAAGGACCCCTCCCCATGCCCTCACCCTCCGTGCGCGACTACCTGGAGTTCGCCGTTCAGACCGCCTACGACGCCGGCCGCCTTACTCTCGGCTACTTCCAGACCGAGCTGGCAGCAGAGATGAAGGCGGACGACACCCCGGTCACCATCGCCGACCGCCGGGCGGAGGAGCTGATCCGTGCGCGGATCGAACGCCGTTTCCCGGGGCAACGGATCATCGGGGAGGAGTTCGGCACGACCGGCTCCGACCCGTCCGCCCCCTGCTGGTGGATCGACCCCATCGACGGCACGAAGGCCTTTATCCGCGGGGTGCCGCTCTACGCCGTGCTTCTCGGCCTTGAGATCGACGCCCGGATCGTGGCCGGGGCGGCCTATTTTCCGGCCCTGGGCGAAATGCTCTGCGCCGCCGAGGGCGTGGGCTGCCACCTGAACGGCCGCCGCTGCCGGGTGAGCCCGCTCGCCTCCATCGGACGGGGGATTGTCTCATTCACCAACGCCGCCAGCTTCAAGGCGGCCGGGCGCGCGCAGGCCTGGCAGCGGGTCTTGGGGGCCGCCTGGCACAGCGCCGGCTGGTCGGACGCCTACGGCCACGCTCTGGTGGCCACCGGCCGGATCGAGCTCATGCTCGACCCGATCATGAACCCATACGACTGCGGGCCGTTTCCGGTCATCCTGCGGGAGGCCGGGGGCTATTTCGGCGACTGGGCCGGAAACGAAACCATTTACGCCCAAGAGGCGTTGAGCACCTCGCAGAGGCTGCTGCCCGAGGTGCTGGAGCTGATCGGCGGTGGATCGACGGCAGAGGGTCCGTCTTCGACCGCAGGGGGTTGAACGCAAGCCGGCTGCCCCGGCAGCCAAAACGGAGGTGCCTATGGCAACCGGAAAATGGTTGGAAAAAATCGCCGCGGTGGATGTTTCCAAAAAGGCGTTTTCATTGCTGGATGAGTTCAAGGCCTTCGCCTTCAAAGGCAACGTGATCGACCTGGCGATCGGTGTGATCATCGGCGTCGCGTTCGGACGCATCGTCGACTCGCTCGTCAAACACATCATCATGCCCATCATCAGCTTCATTCTGCCGGGCGAGCAGGGGTATCTTGCCTGGAAGATCGCCTACAACGGCAAGGAGCTGCCTTACGGACTTTTCATCGGCGAGGTCTTGAACTTCCTGCTGGTGGCCCTGGCCCTGTTCATCTTCATCGTGAAATTCCTGGGCTGGGTGATGCGCTCCAAGAAGGCCGAGGCCGCGGCGCCGGCCCCTCCGCCGCCGCCGACCAAGGACCAGGAGCTTTTAACCGAGATCAGGGACCTGCTCAAAGCCGGCAAGGCCTGATGCGGGGATGCTCCCGACCGTCGCCATCTTTCTTGTAACCTACCTGGGGGTGGCGCTCGGGCACATTCCCGGTCTCCAACTGGACCGTACGGGGATCGCCCTGCTGGGCGCGATCGCCATGATCGTGGCCGGCGCCGTGACTTTTCCGGAAGCGGTCGGGCATGTCGACCTGCCCACCCTGATCCTGCTCTACGCGCTGATGGTGGTCTCCGCCCAGCTCCGGCTGGGCGGGTTCTACACCTACACCGCCTTCCGGATCTCCCACCTGCTGGTACGCCCGCGCTTTTTTCTCTTCGTGAGCATGGCCACGAGCGCCCTCCTCTCCGCGGTCCTGGCCAACGACATCGTCTGCCTGGCGTTCACCCCGGTCTTGATCCTCTCCCTGAACGCCTCGCGGTTGAACCCGCTGCCCTACCTGATCGACCTGGCGGTCTCGAGCAACATCGGCTCCGCCGCCACCCTCATCGGCAACCCTCAGAACATGCTGATCGGCCAGGTGGGCCGACTCGATTTCGGCCATTTCATCGCCTGGTGCGGACCACCGACCCTGGTGGCCCTGGCCGGAAGCTACCTCTTGCTGTGCGCACTGTTTCGCAGGGAGTTCGGCCGGCGGGAAACGGCCCCGGACCCGATGCCGATCGTTCAGGCCCTGCCCCGATTCGACCGCTGGCAGAGCGTGAAGGGCGTGGTCGGGGTCGGCCTGATGCTGGGGCTTTTTTTTTCGCCGATCCCCCGCGAGTTGAGCGCCATTGCGGTGGCGGGGGTGCTGCTATGCAGCCGCCGGCTGAAATCCCGTGAAATCCTCCAGCTGGTGGACTGGCACCTGATCACGTTGTTCTGCTCCCTCTTTGTCATCATCGGCAGCCTCGAGGCCGCCGGCGCCCCCGCCCTGGCCATGGACTACCTCAACCGCGTGGGCATCGACCTCCACGAGCTCTTCACCTTGTCCGGGGTCTCGGTCGTCCTGAGCACTCTGGTGAGCAACGTTCCCGCCGTGATGCTGCTCCTCGGATCGCTCGACCCGGCCGTCCCCGCGCAGTGGTATGCCCTGGCCGTTTCCAGCACCTTCGCCGGCAACCTGATCACCATCGGCAGCATCGCCAACCTGATCGTGATCGAGCAGGCCGCCCTCTTCGGCGTCGACATCTCTTTCCGCGACCACGCCCGGGCCGGAATTCCGGTGACGCTGTTCTCCCTGTTCGTGCTGGCCATGTGGATCCGCATTTATTAATCGTCACTGAAAATCGACTGAAATCAACCCCCTCTCCTTAATTCTCTCCCCCAGTCCTGGGCAAGAGGAAAGGGTGAGGGGGTGCCCGTGTCCAAACAAAAAGGCAACTCCTAACGAGAGCGAGCGAGAAGCGCCCCTGATTGACATCGCCCGGTCATGACTTAGGGTTACGAGCATGAGGCATTGATTCAAACCGCCACGAAAAGGAGCGATCCCATGACCCACCATGATAAACATCGATTCACGTTCTACTTCCCCCAGGCCAAGGTGTTGAGCAGCACCGAGGTCGCCGCCCTCCCGGCCGATAAAAAGAAGGCCGCCGAAGCCTCCGGCAAAGAGGGGGTGTGGCTGGAAGTTTACTGCCCGGATCAGTCCTGCGTCGGCAAGGACGGCAAAATCACCTTGCAGGCGGCCGGGATTTCGGGGAAATCCGACAAAGGGCTGTGGCTCAACGTCTTTTGCCCCGAAGACAGTTGCATTTGGAAAGGCGGCAGCGAACTGGTCTGACCCGTCGATCCCCGTCCGCGCTTTCCAATCAAATCCCGGCCCCCCGCCGGGATTTTTTTTTGATGGTTGCCTGTGGTTCCCCACCGAAAAGATTGAAATATCCGGCCGGTTCGTGTAAAGCTGACGCTCGGCAGAGAACCCTTTCCGTAAAGTGATTCTCCCGCATCCATAATCGGAGGTACGACGCAACGATGGAAAAATCCGTTTACAGCCTGTGTTTCATGTGCTCGGTGCGTTGCCCCATCAAGGTCACCGTCAAAGACGGCCAGGTGACCTTTATCGAGGGCAACCCCAATGTCGCCGGCATCGAGGGCAGCCTCTGTCCCCGCGGCTCCGCCGGGATCTCCCTGCTCTATGACTCCCAGCGCGTTCAGGCGCCCATGATCCGCGTGGGGGAGCGCGGCGCGGGGCAATGGCGCAAAGCGACCTGGAACGAGGCCTTCGACTACATCGCCGAAAAGCTCAACGGGATCATCAAGAAATACGGGGGGCACAGCGTGGTGTTGGGGGAACGCACCCAACTGGCCACCCACGTCAGCAAAACCTTCTTGAAGGCGATCGGATCGCCCAACCACTTCACCCATGACGCCCTATGCAAGGGATCGGTCAACACGGCCTGCCGCTCGCTGTTCGGTTACACCGACGCCCAGATCGGCGTTGACTACAAGAACACCAAACACATCGTGCTCTACGGCCGCAACCTCTTTGAGGCCATCGCCGTGAAAGAGGTGAACAACCTCGTCGAGGCAATGAACGCCGGGGCCAAAGTGACCTACATCGACCCGCGCGTTTCCATTACTGCCACCAAGGCAAACCGCTACTGGATGATCCGGCCCGGCACCGACCTTGCCCTCAACTACGCCCTGATCCACGTGATCCTCAAAGAGCGCCTCTACGACGCCGGGTATGTTGAAAAATGGGTGCTCGGCCTGAGCGAGCTGCAGGATTACGTCCAACCCTATACGCCGGAGTGGGCCGAAAAGGAGACCGGCATCCCGGCCGGCGAGATCGTGGCCTTCGCGCGCGAGATCAGCCGGGACAAACCGGCGGTGATTTTCCATTACGGCTACCGCGGTGCCAGCCACACCAATGAAATCTACATGCGCCGGTCGATCATGATCCTCAATGCGCTCATGGGCAGCGTCGAGGCCAAGGGCGGGATCTTTTTCAAAAAAGGCCCCGGCGAAGTCGGCAAGAAACCGGCTCGCAAATTGACCGAGCAGAAATTCCCAGAAATCAAGGTCCCCCGGTTCGATAAAGTCGGCACCAAGGATTTTCCCTTGCCTGATCCCGACCACGGCGTGCCCCAAATTCTCCCGCACGCTATCCTGAACGCGGACCCCTATCCCATCAAAGCCCTGTTCGTATATCGCTTCGAGCCGCTCGGATCGATCCCGGACACCCACCTGACCAAAAAGGCTCTGGACCAGTTGGACCTGATCGTCACCATTGATGTCAACCATAGCGACATCGCCTGGTATTCGGATGTGATCCTGCCGGAATCCACCTATCTGGAACGCACCGACTGCCCGCAGCAGGCCAACGGCCAGAAGCCCCAGATGTTCCTGCGCCGCCAGGCGGTACCGCCGCGCTACGACACCCGCGAGGGAGCCATGATCTTGAAGGAGATCGGCGAGCGTATTGGGATCGGCAAGTTCTTCCCTTACAAAGACATGGAAGATCTCGTGCGCTGGCAGCTCGAGGGCACCGGGTTCAGTCTTGAGGATTTCGACAAATCGGGTTTTGTCGCCTACACGGACAAGCAGATCCTGTGGGACCGCATGGAAGGGCTGAAATTCAAGACCCCCTCGAAGAAGATCGAATTCAAATCCTCCCTGCTCGAGAACGCGGGCTTCGCATCCTTTCCGCCCTACGCGGCCATGCCGGTGCTCAAAGACGGCGAATTCCGCCTGGTGACGGGCCGCAACGCCCTGCACACCCATGTTTCGACCCAAAACAACGCCTACTTGAACGAGCTGTGCTCGGAAAACACGCTGTGGATTCACCCCAAACGCGCCGCGGTGCTCGGCGTCAAGGACGGTGCGCGGGTGACAGTCGCCTCCAAACAAGGGTCGGGGGTGATCAAGGCCTTTGTGACCGAGCTCATCCACCCGGAGGCGGCATTCATGCTGCACGGCTTCGGGCATGAATCCGGCCTATCCTCCCGCTCCTTTAACAAGGGCGTTTCCGATGCCCTGCTGCAGGAGAACATCTCGGATACCATCGGAGGAAGCCCGGCCCTGCACGAAACCATTGTCACCGTCAAACCGGTTTAATTCTCTGGGAGGATTTAGATGAGCCAGTACTATCTGTTTCAGGACATCAAGAACTGCATCGGATGCCACTCCTGTGAAATCGTGTGCAAGAGCAACAAGTCCCTGCCGGTGGGGCCGAAACCCTGCCAGGTCATTCATGTACCGCCCAAGATGGTCAACGGGCTGCCGCGGTCGTCCTACGTGTTCATGCCCTGCTTTCATTGCGAAAACCCCTGGTGTGTCGCCGCCTGCCCCACCGGGGCCATGCGCCGCCGGCCCCAGGACGGCATCGTCTACGTCGATCACGGCCTGTGCGTGGGCTGCAAGACCTGCATCACGGCCTGCCCCTGGGGCGCCCCCCAGTGGAATCCGGAGACGGGCAAGGTGGTCAAGTGCGACTATTGCAAGGACCGGCTGGATGCCGGCCTCAAGCCGGCCTGTGTCACGATCTGCACCACCCACTGCCTGCATTTCGGCAAGGTGGAGGCCATGACCCAGATCCGCCGCGAGCGGCATGCCAAGGTCATCGCCAGCCTGGAGAACCAGATCAGCTGAGATTCGGCGGACGTCGGCCGACGCCCGCCGAATCTCAATCTCAATAAGGATTGCCGATGCCAGCGGCCCAATGCCCTGTCAATCTAACGATTTCCGGCCTCAGGGAGACCATCGAATCCGGTAAGCTCTCCAATCCCCGCAGCCGGCGGATCGCCGAGGAGATCCTGGAGCTGCTCAGCGATGTCGCCTGGGGACGGGCCGGAGGCGATCATCTCGCCGCCATCACCTCCCTTGCGGACGAGCTTGCCTACGACGAGGCCTCGCCGGCGGCCATGGCCGCCGCCAAGTCGATTGGCGATGCCGTGAGCGAGCACGGCGAGGTGTTCCGGAGCCACATCGACACCCACAACTGCGCCACGGGCGACTGCGTGCGCCTGGTGCCCGCCCCCTGCCAGATGGCCTGCCCGGCGGGCATCGATGTCCCCACCTACGTGAACCTCATCGGAGAGGGCCGCGATGCCGAGGCGATCGAGGTGATTCGCCGCGACAACCCCTTCCCGTGGGTGTGCGGCTTGGTCTGCACCCGGCCCTGCGAATTCATGTGCGTCCGCGGCCGGATCGATAAGCCGATCTCGATCAAGTTCCTCAAGGCGTTTGCCGCCGAACGTGCCCTCTCCGACCACCGCTACCGCAACCCGCCCCGGGAGCCGGACAAAGGCAAACGAGTGGCCGTGATCGGGGCCGGGCCGGGGGGCCTGACGGCGGCCTACTACCTGGCACTCAAGGGCTACGGCGTCACCGTGATCGAGGCGCTCCCGGTGGCCGGCGGCATGATGATGCTCGGCATCCCGCGCTACCGGCTGCCCCGGGAGGTGATCGACCGCGAGGTGGCCATGCTGGAAACCCTCGGGGTGGAGTTCCGGTTCAACACCCGCTACGGGGAGCATACCGATTGGCAGCGCCTCAAGGCCGACGGCCACGACGCCGTTTTTGTCGCGATCGGCGCCCATCACTCCTTAAAGCTCAACATTCCCGGGGAAAATGATTTTTCTCAGGTGATCGAGGCCGTTGATTTCCTAAGGCGCGTGGCCCTGGGCGACCGCCATGCGCCCGGCCGGCGGGCGGTCATCGTCGGCGGTGGCAACGTGGCCATCGATGCCGCCCGCACCTGCCTGCGGCTGGGCTCCGAGGAGGTCACGATCGCCTACCGCCGCACCCGGGCGGAAATGCCGGCGGACGTGGAGGAGGTGGAGCAGGCCGAGGACGAGGGGATCCACATTTCCTTTTTAACGATCCCAACCGGTGTCCGCGGCAGTGAGGGCCGGCTGACGGGCCTCGACTGCCTGCGCGCCAAGCTGGTGAAAAAAGACGGCGGCAGCCGGCTCTTTCCCGTCCCCGAAGAGGGCAGCGAGTTCACCATCGCGGCCGACTGCGTCATCTCGGCCATCGGTCAGCGCGTCGATCTCGCCTGCCTCGCGGACTTAAGCGGCCTCAAGTGGTCCCGGCGCCAGACCATTCAGACCAACGTGGTGAGCACCGAAACCGCTGTGCCGGGGGTGTTTGCCGGCGGCGATGCGGTGACCGGGCCAGCCACCGTGGTGGAGGCGATCGGCGCGGGCAAGCGCGCCGCCGAGGCCATCGATCGCTACCTCGCGGGGATCCCCCAGCCCAAGATGCCACCGGTGCCGGTGCGCCGCGGCCGGGTCCCATGGCTCGAGGTCCCGGCCAGCACCAAGATGACCCTCCACCGTCCCGAGATGCCGCTTTTGAACCTCGAGCGGCGCCGCACCACCTTTCAGCAGGTGGAACTCGGCTACTCCGAAAACGCCGTCCGGGAGGAAGCCCGCCGCTGCCTGCGCTGCGACGTCTGCCTGCGCTGCGGCAAATGCGTCGAGGTCTGCCGCGACATGATGGGGGTCAACGCGCTCGAGTTCGGGTTCCTCGACTTCGATAACCCGCAGGTGACTGATTTCCGGGTGACGGCCGAGCGCTGCATTCTCTGCGGCGCCTGCGCGGCCAATTGCCCCAACTATGCCATCCGCATCATCGACCGCGGGGGGGAAAGAGTCCTCTCCTATTGCGGAACGATTTTGAATCGCCAGCGACTCGAGCACTGCCGGGAGTGCGGGGCCGTGTTGGGCCCCCAGCGTTACCTGGAGTTTCTGCAAAAGCGCACCCAGGCCGTCAGCCCGAAGGTAGACGACCGCAACCTGTGCCATGCCTGCGCCCGCCGGCACAGCGCCAGGGTGCACACCGAAAACACGCCGGTTTGACCCGGCCCGGCGGCGGCCTTGAAAAGGAGATCGACATGCCATTTCATCGAGGCGAAAAAGTGGAGATATTCCGCAAGTCCGCGGATGAGGGCTGGGGCGAGCACATGGACCAGTACGTCGGGCTGCACGGGATCATCACCGACCCGGACACTACGAAAAACGACCCTGAAGCCCTGATCGAGGTCAGCATCGAAGGCAAGGGCACCCATCGCTTCCCCCAGGACTGCCTGCGGCGGCTGGACGGCTGAGAATCGGCAGGATGATGCCATCATGACCACAATCCGAATCAACGGCCAAGAGGTTGAAACCGCCGAGGGCGCCAATCTGCTGGATCTTCTCTTTGCTCGCGGCGTCAAGCTGCCAACGGTATGCTTTCACGCCGCACTCAGCCGGCCCAGCGGCACCTGTCGGTTGTGTGTCGTCGAAGTCACACCGCCCGGGGGCACGCCCGAGGTCAAGCGGGCCTGCCTGACCAAGTGCGTCAAGGGGATGGCGGTTCAGACCGAGAGCGTCTCGGTTCAAGCCGCCCGTATCAAAGCGGTGAAGAACCTTTTAAAACTCGCACCTCAGAGCCCGCGCCTGCTCCAGCTCGCGGCTGAGTTCAATCTGCCCATCGAGCCGCCTCCCGACGGCTGTATCCGCTGCGGGCTGTGCGTGCGTGTGTGCCGGGAGATCGTCGGCGCGGCCGCGCTCAAGTTCGAGCTGCGCCACCGGCAGCAGTATGTCGTTCCGGTGGAGGGCCGCTGCGTGGGCTGCGGCACCTGCGCCAACCTCTGCCCCACCCAGGTGATCCACGTGAGCGACGGTGAGAACGTGCGCATCATCTCGATCCGCGACGAGGTGATCGGACGCCATCCGCTCGCCACCTGCGAGGGTTGCGGCAAGCGCTTTGCCACCCCAAAGTTCCTCGATGCCGCCCACGAGCGCGCCGTCGACCACCACCCCGACGTGAAAGAGCCCCACCGCTGGTGCCCGGAGTGCGCGAAGCGGCTCTCGGGGCGCGTCTCGGCCATCCTCACCCGCCGCTACTGACGGCTGCGTAACAGGACCAATTTCGGCGTTGCGCTACGCCCTGCGGTCACTGCGGCGTACTGCCAGTAAGCCTCGCGCCGAAGGGCTCACGCGCCTTGAACTTGGCCCTCTTACGCAGCCGTCTGTATTTCAAACGCTTGGAATGCTCACGTACGAACCTGTACGCTCCGCTTCCAACCCGCAGGACGCCTTGCCCTCGAGCCTGATCCAGCCCTTTCAAACCGATTTCGCGCACGGCCGATC
This sequence comes from Desulfobacteraceae bacterium, assembly GCA_041310825.1. Lineage (GTDB taxonomy): Bacteria > Desulfobacterota > Desulfobacteria > Desulfobacterales > SpSt-501 > SpSt-501. The sequence goes on from JBFYWX010000283.1 coordinate 10,468, forward strand.
GACGCGGTTATGGACGCGTGCCTCGCGCCGCAGGGCTCGCGCGCCGTGCCTGCCCCGCCTTGGCGGGGAACTTGGCCCTCTTACGCAGCCGTCTGGGTTTCAAACTCTTGGGATAGCCGCATGGGGCAGGGGGCAGTTCACCTTCGGCCCTCAGCCCCATCCCCTCCGCCCCATGCTCTTCACTCTTCTTTTACCCTTTGCCCTATGCGGTTTTATCGGTTTCGATGCCCCGGGGGGTGACGAGGATGTCGAGTCCGGTGCGCTTCCAGGTGGCGCGGGCTTCCTCGACCGTGTTCACGAGGGGTTCCTGGCAGTTGAAGGAGGTGTTGAGGAGCAGGCTGCAGCCGGTCTTCGCACGCCAGGTTTTGAGCAGCCGCACGATGAAGGGGTCGTCGCCGTCCGCGACGATCTGGGGCCGGGTGGTGC
>JBFYWX010000299.1:0-5309 GCA_041310825.1 Desulfobacteraceae bacterium
GAAGCCATATTCGCATTTTCGCAAAGCGAGAAGGCCAAGGCGGCCCTGATCATGGCCTCTCAGATGATCGAGATCTACAACGGACTGCCCGAGCACGAGAAGCACTGCGCCGAACGCTTCATCCGCGCGTTTCTAGGCATGATCACCAGCGAAATTCAACTGGCCCGCAAACTGACCGCCCCGGGGGTGTGGGATCCGGTCGACAAGAGCCTGAATGCCGCCTTCGTGATGATGAATTCCGGCCTGCTGGGGGAGGCCGCCTATCACATCACCCAGGCCCTCAGCGGGGTGACCACGATCGGCCAGCGCTCGATGCAGAGCTTGCTGGACCAGAAATTGATCTGAGCCGACCCCCCGCTCGTCCCCCCGGCGTGAGCTTCAGGCGGGTCAAGGGGTCCGGGCCAGCTCGTTCCAGACCAGTTCCAGGCTGCGGGAGGGCGGATCGGAGGCGTTGAGCAGCGGCTTGGCCGTTTCCCGGGCCACCTCGTTCAGCACGGATTGGATCCGGGACGCCAGCTCCGAGATGTCGCGGTCTTCCAGGGTTTTGAGCGCCAGCAACTCGTCCTGTGCGCCGCGCATGTTGAATTCGAGGGCATGGTCCAGGGCGCGGAAATGCCCGATGCGCCGCTCGATTCGTTCGAGATACCCATCTATCCGCTGCACCAGACGCAGGTTGTAGCCGATGCGCTCCACCTGCAGCGCCTGGGGGAACGAGCCGATGCCCTGCAGCTGCCGTTCCCGGGCGATCTCCGCCTGCAGCTGCCTGCGCAGCGCCTGAAGACGGTGGCTCAGCGCGGCGGCGGCCCCCGCCTGTTCGCTCAATGTGCGCCGGGACTCGCCCATACCCGCCAGGGCGTGCTGCAGCGTCTCGGCCTTGAGGCGGTCAGCCGCCAGAACGCTGCCGAGCCCTGCGCACCAGAGTATCAAGACCAGCGCCCAGGCCGCCGTTCGCCGGATTCGTTCGGCGCTCATCCTCATCCCTGCCGTTCCTTTTCAGGTGCCGTCGCCGGCCGCAACGCCCGGCGCCCCTCATCGACCTGACGCCGGATGGCTTCCGGCAGAAAGAGCTTTCCGCCCGCCTCCTCCCAGCGGACGAGGTGCTCGACCGAATCGACTTTTTTCAAGCCCATGAGCTCGATCTGGCGGCCGCCCCAGGCCGGCAGGTGCACACTGGCCGCGGCCGGCAGCTCCATCAGCCCGTTCAGCGAGATCCATCGGCCCGGCCATGCAAACAGGTGGCGGGCCGCCTCCGGGGAGATGCGTTTGAGGCCGTTCAGGCACAACCAGCCGCCCGGCCATTCGGAGAGCTTCTGGGCGACAACGCCCGGCAACTCGACGACCCGGTTCAGAAAGAGCTCGGTTGCCGCAGACTCCGCCAGGCAGCGCGCCGCTTTCAGCCTCAGCACCGAGACCTCGGAATAGCGGGTCATCTCCCCGGCGCAGACCTCCTCGGCAATCGCGGCATCCACGCTCTCCGTCGCCGGCAGCGCGATCTGACAGGCCTGGTCCGCCAGGCGTTTGAACAGCGCATCCAGCGTCGGGGGTGAATCCCCCGCCCCCATGGCCAGATTTTCGGCCGTCGGCCGGTAGGTGCTCAAAGCGACCTCCACGCGTGCCGCGTGGGCATCGAGGTCGACCCCCTCGGCGACCGCCAGCACCTCGCGATCGATCGCGACCAGGCGCTGCAGGTAGAGGAGCTGTTCGCTGCCCGCGGCCAGCCACCTCAGGGGCTGGGTTAGGCCGGCGACATACGCCTGGCGGCTCCGGATGCTCTGCAGCGCGAACTCCACCTGCGGGTGGCCCAGGGCCTGGGCGAAGGTCTCGATCCGGTGGTGTTTGATCAGCCGCACGGCGTCCTCTTCGAGCTCCAGTACCCCGTAGCGGTAGTGCCCCTGGAGCGTGCGCACCTCCTCCGCCTTGGCCAGAAGCCGGCTGCGCCGGCGATCAAGCTCACGCATCCGGTCGATCCACTCCGGCGTCGCCATCGGCCCCGGCGCCGGAGCGCTCTCGGGAGAGACCACCACGGGCTCGGAAGGTTCCGCCGCCGGCGGCCGCGCCGGCGCGCTCTCCCCCCGCATCGCGGGGCGAAGGGGGCCGAACCAGGCGGCGCCGACCAGAGCGCTTGTCAGGACCACGGTGCATAAACCCCACAGCCGGAGCCGCCGGGAAAACAGGCCGGCACGTGGAGACTCGGCGGTTTCCGCGCTCAACTCGATCAATACCGGGCGTTCGACCGCGGCGGCGGCGAGTTCCTCCCCCGTGTCCTGCGGGGCATGCCGCAGCCGGGGTGCGTCCGCTTCCGCCGGCGGGGGCCCGTCCGCCTGGCCCTCCATTTCTTCCGTGGCCGGTGTGATGTCGGCTGCGTCCAGGTCTTGCGCCTCCAGGGGGGTTAACTCCTGCGCGGGGGGGGCGTCCTCCGGGATGTCGACGGTGGGGTTCATGGTTCCTTTCGGGCGGGGCCTGCGCAAAAGGGCCCCGCGCGGTTGATGTCTCTTTCGATAGTTCGGCTTTTTTTAAAAGAACTTGAGATGCGCCCGGCCGGCCGGGGTCGATCAAGAAAAGGCTTGACACCCCAATCAATTTATGGGAATAATTTCCCAAATAATTCTCAAATGCCTATGGCCTCCACCAAACACGAACTGCTTGCCTCCGCCGTCGGCCGGATCCTGAGGCCGCTCGTCCGAATTCTCCTGCGCAATGGGATCTCCTACGGAACATTTGCCGACCTGGCCAAGCGCGAGTTCCTCGACGTGGCCGCGCGGGAGTTTTCCGTAAATGGACGCAAGCAGACGGTTTCGCGCATCGCCGTCCTCACCGGCCTGACCCGCAAGGAGGTCAAGCGCCTCGTGGAACAAGAGCCTTCCGCCGACCGCTCCAGCGCCGACCGCTATCAGCGGGCCGCGCGCGTCGTCGCCGGCTGGCGCCGGGACGGGGCCTTCCTGGACCCGGAGGGAGTCCCCGCCGTTCTGAGCATCGCCGGCACCGAAAATTCCTTTCAGGTGCTGGTGCGACGCTACAGCGGCGACATCCCGTATCGGGCCGTTCTCGATGAGCTGGTAGCGGACGGGAGCGCCGTTCAGCTGGACGGTCAACGCATCCAACTGACCGACAGGGCCTATGTGCCGCGCCGGGACGAGACCATGAAACTTCACATTCTGGGGGTTGACACGGCTTTTCTGATCGACACCATCGGCCACAACATCGACGCCCCCGGCCCGGAGGCGAGATTCCAGCGCAAGGTGATGTACGACAACCTCCCCGACGAGGCGCTGCCCCAGTTCCGCCGCCTCTCTGCGGGAGCCGCCCAGCGGCTGCTCGAAACGCTGGAAGTCTGGCTGGCCCGCCACGACCGGGACAGCAACCCGAAGGCCGCCGGCCATGGCCGCAACGCCGCCGGGGTCGGGATCTATTACTTCGAGTCCCCCGCTTCCGAAACGGAGGAAGACCGATGAGCATCAGCACGCACTGCCGGCAGAAAATCCTTCAGGAGCTTTTGAACGATCTCTCCCGGTGGGTCCATGAGCGCAGCCCGAACCGGGTTGACGTTGGCCGGGCGGCGCCGGAGGGACGTCTTCAGCCAACCGTATCCAAAGCGCCGGTGTTGCGGCCCGAAAGGGGAAAGACCCATGAACGCTGCGAGCTTCGATAGGCGGCCGCTCGCGGCGGCGCTGGTTCTGCTGCTCGCGGCGGCGCTGGCGGGTTGCGGCCCCGGCGGGGGCGACTCGCTGGCCGGGGGCGGGATCGGCGGCAGCGGGATCACGGTCTCAGCGGTCAGCGTCGGCGCCGTGTCCGGCTTCGGCAGCATCATCGTGAATGATGTGGCCTACGACACCCGCACCGCCGAGGTCCTGGTGGAGGGCGTGGGGTAGGAAGGGGCGATGCGGCCGTCACCGCCCACCTCTCCCCGGGCATGGTGGTGCGAGTCGAGGGCCGCCGCGACGAGGATGGCACCGGCGCGGCGGTGCGGGTGGCCTACAACGACTCGGTCGAGGGGCCGCTCGCGCGCATCACCGAGCTGGACCCCCTGGTCACCGAGCTCGTGGTCATGGGCCAAACCGTTCGGGTCGACGAGCGCACGGTGTTCCGAGACGCCTCGGCCGCTTCCCTTGTTCCCGGAAACCTGCTCGAGGTCAGCGGCGCCATCGCGCCGGACGGGGTTATTTTTGCCTCCTACCTTCGCCGGAAGGCCGACACCCCGGCGCCGGGGGCATCCGTGGACCTGAAGGGGATCGTCCGCAACCTGAACCCCGCGGCCGGCACCTTCACGGTCAGCGCGCTCACGGTCGACTACCGGTTGGCGGTGGTGAGCGGGTTCTCAGGCCCTGACCCGGAAGAGGGGCGCCTGGCCGAGGTCTCCGGGCGTTTGATCGCCCCCGACCTTCTGGAGGCCTCCCGAGTCGCCTTCGAAAACGAACTGGGTCGGGACGACGTCGAAACGGTGGAGATCGAGGGGTTCATCACCCAGTTCAGCTTCGCCGACCGCTTCACCCTCGGGTGCGGGGGGCGCTCGACGGCGGGGTGATCCTGGCCGATAAAGTCGCCTCCTCGGAAAGGGTGCGGCTGGAGTCTACCATCGCCGCCGTGGACGCAGCGGGGAAAAAGTTGTCCCTGGCGGGGCTTTACACAGGCGCCGAGCTGCTTGCGGTCGCCGCCGACGCCTCGACGCGCTACGTGGGGGTTAACGGGTTCAGTCAGATAAAGCCCGGCGACGGCATCAAAGCATTCGGGCGAACCACGGGCTCCGGAGGCGTGATCGCTACGATGCTCCTGGTCAAAGCGCCCAGCGACAAGGCCGCGCTGGCCGGGCCGGTCGAATTCCTCCACGACCCGGTCCTGAGAGTGGTCGGGGTGGAGGTCGATACCTCCGCCCCCGGCTTCGAGCGCTTTTTCCTCCAGGAAGGACAGGCGGTCTCGAGGCGGGAGTTTTTCGGCGCCCTCACGCCGGGGGACATGGTGGGCCTCAAGGGTGCGTTCGACGGGCTCTCGGTGGCGTGGAGCGAGGCGCAGCTCGAGTGACTTCAGGCGCAGGAGGTGGAGCCGACTGAGAATTAATTTGTTCCGCACCGGTGGCGCGGGTGCCTGGCCGGTGCTGGCCCAAAAGGCCGCTGGTTTTGAAAATTCCTACCACGTACCATCCAACCCACATCGATGGAGGCTTTATGAAAAAAATCAAATTGATCCTGCTCGGCATCCCTGGGTTCGACAGTCATAGGCACATTTGGCCGTCTTTTCATTTCTAAGTTGCTGAATCCATTCACACCGACCCCGGATTTTTGGGAAAATGCATAGGCACACGATATATCACTTTT
>JBFYWX010000328.1:0-22261 GCA_041310825.1 Desulfobacteraceae bacterium
GCGCGGGTGTCAAGTTCAACTACATCCCCTATCCCGGGTCGGCCCCGGCCCAGAACGCCGCCATGACCGGGGAGGTGTCGCTCGTCATCACCTCCGTGGCCGAGCAGCAGCAGCTGATCCGTGGCGGCAAGCTCCGCCCGCTCGCCATGCTGATCCCGAACGCCTTCGAGGTGGCCGACGTCGGCAAGATCCCCTCCGCCTTCACCGACTACCCCGGCTTGAAACAGTACCTGCCGATCTCCCAGGCCATCGGGTTCGCCGTGCCGGCGAAAACCCCGAAGGATGTGAAAGCGGTGATCGAGAATGCCTTCAAAAAGGCGATGGCCACGGAGAGCATGCAAAAGTGGGGCAAGGAGAACTACTACCTGCTCTCGGGCAAGACCGGCGCCGAGGCCAGGAAGGAGTTTAACCACCTGGAGTCCCTGTTCGCCTGGACCCTCTGGGAGCTCGGTGCGGCCAAGGTCGACCCGGCGACCCTCAAGATTCCCAAACCGGGCAAGTAGGCCGGTTGCCTGTCGCGGGGGCGGGTATCTTCGCGGCCCGCCCCCGATCACATTCCATCGGGGGAGCCCTTCATGCTGGACAAGGACAAACTAAGAAAAGCGGATGTCTTCTCCGGGGCGGCGGTGTTCCTCTTCGGCCTCTGGGTGCTCAGCCAGGCGCTGCGGATGCCGATGAAAGACAGCTGGGGCGGGGTGATGAACGTGTGGTACGTCTCTCCGGCGCTCATGCCGCTTTTCATCGGCGCGATAACCATGCTGCTGGGGGCGCTGCTCTGCCGCATGGGCCTCAAGGCGGTCGGCCTGGATAGGTTCAAAGAGACGCTGCGCTGGCTGGGGAGCGCCGACATGCGGTGGGTTCTGCAAAGCGACACGAGCGTGCGCTTCTATGCCATCGCCGCGCTCTTTCTGACCCTCGTCTACATCAATCTGCCCCGGATCGATTTCTTCCTGTGCGCCGTACTTTTCCTGACCGTCTTCATCACGATGTTCTACTTCCTCGACGATTGCCTGCTCCGCCGCTTTTTGATTTTTCACCTGGCCGGGGAAGCGTTGCTCCTGGTGGTTTTTGCCCTGGGACTCCACCGGTCGTCCGGGGAGACCCCGTCGCGCGTCCCCGATCTTCTGGCACTGGCGTTCATCGCTGGCTACCTTTTTTACGTACGGGTGCAATTGCGGGCCCGTCCCGAACTGAAGAGGAAATTCCGCATCGGCCTTGTGGTCAGCCTGGCGACGCCTCTCGTGGTCGGGATGGTGTTCAAATACTTCCTGATGGTCCCCCTGCCCAAGGAAGGTCTGATCGTCGCGGCGCTCGACTACCTGTGGTACCTCGAATTTCTATGACCTGAGGAGTGCAGGCGGAACAGGACCCCCCCATGATCGAAACCTTCGGAATCTACCTTCAAAGCCTGGCCCATGTCGCCGGCAGCCCGGTGCACCTGGCGCTGCTCTTCGGCTCGGTGCTGCTCGGAATCATATTCGGGGCCTTGCCCGGGTTGACCTCGACCTTAGGGGTGGCGCTTTTGACGTCCGTCACCTACGGCATGGATGCGGCCACGGCCATGGTCTGCCTGCTGTCGATCTACGTGGGGGGAACCTACGGCGGCTCCTATTCATCGATTCTGATCAACATCCCGGGAACCGCCGCCTCGGCCGCCACCGCCCTCGACGGCTACCCGCTTGCGCTCCAGGGCCAGGCCGGACGGACCATCGGGCTCGCCACCACCGCCTCGGCCATCGGCACCATCATCAGCATGATCTTCCTGGTGACGGTTTCGCCGATCATTCTGCACTTCGCGCTGCAGTTCACCTCCTTCGAGTTCTTTCTGCTGGCCTTCTTCGGGATTTTGATCAGCGGCACGCTGACCACCCCGGACCTTGTGATCAAGGGCTGGATCTCCGGGTTCCTGGGGCTGTTCCTGGCCATGGTGGGCCGGGACCGGCTGCAGTTCTACCCGCGCTTCACCTTCGGGATCCCGGAGCTGGACAGCGGGATCGAGGTCGTGCCGGTTCTGATCGGGGCCTTCGGCATCCCCCAGATCATCCAGGTGCTCAAGGACCGGGTCCAGGTCGGGGAGATCCAGAAACTCCAGCGCATCCTCCCGGAGTTCGGGACCATCTTACGCAACATCCCCAAGATCGTCCGCTCGGCCCTGATCGGGGTGGGGGTGGGCTGCGTGCCGGGGATCGGCGAGGACATCGCGGCCTGGGTCTCCTACGGCGCCGCCAAGAACACCTCGAAAAACCCTGAAAATTTCGGCAAGGGGGAACCCACGGCCGTTCTTTCCACGGAGGTGGCCAACAACGCCTGCGTGGGGGGGGCCATCATCCCGCTCCTCAACCTGGGCATCCCGGGCAGCCCGCCGGCCGCCATGCTCCTGGGGGCCTTGATGCTGCACGGGGTGACCCCCGGGCCGATGATCACCTTCGAGCACCCCACCTTTATCATCGAGTGTGCCGCCATCCTGCTGCTCGCCTCCATGGCCATGTGGATCGCCGGGATGACGCTGGCCAAGCAGGTGGTCAAGGTATTGCGCATCCCGGCCCCGCTCTTCATGCCCATCGTCGGGCTCTTGTGCATTATCGGCTCCTACGCCCTGGGGCTCGATATCACCAACCTCTATCTCATGATACCGGTGGGGATCATCTGTTATTTCCTGACCGAGATGGGCTACCCGATCGCACCCCTTGTGATCGGGGTGATCCTCGGCCCCATGGCCGATGAAAACCTGAGGCGCGCGCTGATGGTCTCCCAGGGCAGCTTCTGGCCGGTTTTCACCCGCCCGGTGGCCCTCGGGCTGTTGTTGGTGATCGTGTGGCTCGTCTTGGTGCAAGTCCCCTCGGTCAAGGCCTTCAAAGACCGCGTCGTGGAACGCGTGTTCAGGAGACTCAAGCGGCACCATCCAGGCGGCTCGTCCGCCGGATGAACCCAATCGCTCAAGGAGAATCACATGCTCAAACTCGGCATCATTACGGGATTTCTCTCCCGGACCAAAGACCGTTTTCACGAGTACAACCAGCCGATCGACCTGGAAGGCAAGTTCAAGCTGATGAAAGCGATCGACGGCTGCGACGGGGTCGAGATCGTCTATCCCTATGAGGTCAGCGATGCCGCCAAGACCAAGGCGGCCCTGCGGAAATACAAGCTCAAAATCGCGGCCGTCAATGTGAACGTCAAGGCCGAGCCCGAATTCCGGAACGGGGGCCTGACCTCGCTCGACAAGAAGGTGCGCGCCAAGGCGGTCCGCTTCATCAAGGAGGCCAAGGACTTTGCCGCGGCGGCCGGCGCCGACAAGGTCACCTGCTGCCCATTGGGAGACGGCTACGAGTTCGCCTTTCAGCACGATTATGCCCTGGCCTGGAAGCACCTGGTGGAGACCTTCGGCGAGGCCGGGGCCTACAAGCCGGAGATCCCGCTCTTCATCGAATACAAGCCGAGCGAAACCCGCGGGCGCTGCTTTGTGGACACGGCCGCCAAGGCCCTGTGTCTGCTGAACGACATCGGCATCAAGCAGATGGGGGTGACGCTCGACTTCGGCCACTCGACCTACGGCAACGAAAACCCGGCCGAGGCTTTGGTGCTGCTGGCCGAGAGTCCCTACCGCTATTATATCCACATCAACGACAACGACGGCAAGTGGGACTGGGACTATTTCTGCGGTACCAAGCATTTCCTGGAATACGTCGAGTTCCTCTACTACCTGAAAAAATACAAGTACAAGGATTACCTGACCTCGGACACCTCCCCCACGCGGTGGGACATTCGCGCCGTCTTCGAGGCCAACAGCCGCCTGTCCAACAAGATCTGGCAGAAGCTCGATCAGGTGGACGGCGGCCGGATCGCCCGGCTGATGGCCAAAGGCGACTACATGGAGACCTGGAAGTTCATCGAGGCGGAAATTTTCGGGATGAAATGATACCGGAGGGTTCGAGGGGCCAAGGGGCCGAGGATTCCAGGGTGCGGGACTGGGTATCGGACACCTGGATGCGGGAAACGATATCAACCGCAGGGCAGCACACCGAGGCGGGGAACGATCCCGATACCGATACCGACCTCGACGCTGAGAAAAAATTAACCGTGCTTTGCCGGGGTTGGAACCTGGCGCCCACGATGCAGGCTTAACTCGCTTTTTTCGTTCACTTGAACCCTCAAAAAGGAGCCCCTTCTCCCATGACGCACACCCCCATGTCCATCGACGAGCTCAAGCGCATGGCCGGCATCATCCGTTGCGACATCATCGAAATGATCTGCACCGCCGGCGCCGGGCATCCGGGCGGTTCGCTCTCCGCTACCGATTTGGTGACCGCCCTCTACTTCCGGGTCATGCGCATCGATCCGCTGAACCCCGGCTGGGCCGACCGGGACCGCTTCGTGCTCTCGAAGGGCCACGCCTGCCCGGTCTGGTACGCCGCCCTGGCCGAGCGCGGGTACTTCGACAAATCCCACCTGGCCACCCTGCGCAAACTGAACAGCATCCTGCAGGGGCACCCGGATATGCACAAGACCCCGGGAGTGGACATGACGGTGGGCTCCCTCGGCCACGGGTTTTCCGCCGGTCTGGGGATGGCCCTCGCCGGCAAGCTGAAGGGCAAAGACTACCATGTGTGGGTGGTGGTCGGCGACGGAGAATCCCAGGAGGGGTCCATCTGGGAGGCGGCCATGGCGGCGCCAAAGTGGAAGCTCGACAACCTGACGGTGATCGTCGATCGCAACCACCTCCAGAACGACTTTTGCGTGGACGAGGAGATGCCGATCGAGCCCTTGGCCGACAAATGGCGTGCCTTCAACTGGCACGTCGAGACGATCGACGGCCACCGGATGGAGGAGGTCGTCAGCGCATTGGAGGCGGCCAAAGAGCGCAAGGGGGTTCCGACGGTTATCATCGCCGAGACGGTCAAGGGCAAGGGGGTCTCCTTCATGGAAAACGTGGCCGACTGGCACGGCAAGGCCCCTTGCCAGGCCGAGGCCGTCAAGGCGCTCGACGAGATCAGGAGGTGTTATTGTGAAATCTAAGTACCGCTACGTTCTGCCGGAAATCCAGGCGCGGTTGGCCTCCAAGGATCTCTTCGCCAGGGCCACGTCCGAGCCGACACGCTACTCCTATGCCGCGGCTCTGCTCACGCTGGGCGAGCAGAACCCGGACGTGGTTTCGCTCGATGCGGACGTCTCCAAGTCGATGAAGACCACCATGTTCGCGGCCAAGTTCCCGGAGCGCTCATTCAACTTCGGGATCGCCGAGCAGAACATGATGGCGGCCGCCGCCGGCATGGCCACGACCGGTCTCATCCCCTTCGCCAACACCTATGCCGTGTTCGCCAGCATGCGGGCGCTCGACATGGTGCGCAACAGCATCCACTACCCGCGCCTCAACGTGAAGATCGCCGCGAGCCACAGCGGCATCACCCCCGGCCCGGACGGAGTGACCCACCAGGCCCAGGAGGATCTCTCCATCATGCGTGCGATCGCCGGGTCCACCGTGATCGCGCCGGCCGACCCCACCTCGACCCGGATGGCCGTGATGGCCGCCGCCGCTTACGAAGGGCCGGTCTACCTCAGCCTCACGCGGGACCCGGCCCCGGTGATCTATGACGAGAGCTTCCCGTTTGCCATCGGCAAGGCGGTGGTCGTGCGCCAGGGTTGGGATGCCGCCATCGTCGCGAACCGGGACCTGGTGATCCAGGCCCTGATCGCGGCCGAGCGGCTGGCCGACGCCGGGATCGACGTACGCGTGATCGACGCCCACACGCTGAAACCCCTGGACGAGCGGACGGTGCTAAAGGCCGCCCGGGACACCGGGGCCATTGTCACCGCCGAGAACAACATCATCTTCGGAGGGCTCGGCAGCGCGGTGGCCGAGCTCCTGGTCGAGAAATACCCGGTCCCCATGCAGCGGGTCGGCGTCCAAGACACCTTTGCGGAATCGGGCCCCTACCTCGAGGTGATCGACAAATACGGCCTCACCGCCCGGCACATCGTCGCCGCGGTGAAGGCCGTTCTCAAGCGCAAGCCCTCCGCAAAGACCGCACGTCGTGCCAAGATCCGGCGCCCGTCGCGCCGTTGACGGGATAAAAAATCCCTCCTCGACCATGCGAAGAGGGATTTTTTTCAGTTTTGCGCGCTCATCCCCGCCCCCCCCCTCCGCGGACGTGGAGGAAGGGCGGCGCTTTCAGCGTGCGGGGTCCGTTTCAGCGGTCCGCTCAGCCGTGCGCCGTTTCCGGGAGTCTGATGCGGTCTATCGCTCCCCGTCGGCGGATGCAGCCTCCTCCCCCACCTTGCCGCTGTGAGCCGGTTCAGCCTCGCAGCTAATGGGCGAACGGTATCACCCAGACGATCATTGCCGGCACATAGCAGGTGACCAGTGAAACAATCACGTAGGGCAGCGACATGCTCAGGAATTCCTTGAGGCTGCTCGTCCGCTGGTCCTCCTTGTCGGCGAGGCTTTTCGCCACAAACAGCGCCGGGGCGCCGGCAATGGTCAGGTTGCTCCCCAGGGTCCCCGCCCACAGAACCATCCAGTAGAGGGGCCAGGGATTGATCCCCTGCTCGCCCAGATCGCGGATGACATAGAGAAGCGTCAGGATGTAGGCGTCGTGCTCGACGATCCCCACGATCGGCGCCGTGAACCAGAAAAGGACCGTGGAGCCGATTATCAGGCTCTCCTTCATGATCGGGGTGATGAACGCCACGATCCGTTCGATCACGCCCCCGTGCTCGAGACCACCGACCAGGGCGAAGAGCGCGACGTAGAAAAAGACCGCCCGCCAGTCGAGCTCCTTCAGAATCTCCTCCACGTCGGGGATTGCCACCGAGAAGCGGTCCTTGAACAGCGTGAAGAACAGAATGATGCTCAGGGCGCCCCACATCGCAATGAAGCCCAGGTGAAAGCCGAAGAAGGCCCGGAAGGCCATGGCCAGGATGGTCAGCGTAAAAATCGTGCAGGTAATGATGGCAAACGGCTTGTCCTTGATGTGGTCCAGGGGGTCTTCATCCAGCATGCAGGAGATGTCCATGCACAGGCCCTTGTAAGACTTTTTGAACCTCATGTAGAAAAAGGCGCATGTGAAAAAGTAGGAGATGAGCAGGATGAAGAGCGAAGAGGGCCGGCCCATGTGCCAGATGAAGCCGAAAAACTCGATCTTCGCGACGCTGTGGAGCATCTGCGGGGGAAGATCGCCCAGCAGCAGGGCGGTCCCCATGAAGTTCGAGCACATGCCCATGAACAAAATGGGTTCAAAGGCGGCAAACTTGAAGCGCCGGCAGGCGTGGAAGATGACCGGGGCGAACATCAAAACGACCACCACGTTATCGATCAGCATCGAAACAACCCCCGCCAGCGCCCCCACCCCGGTCACAAACAGGGCCACGTTCCCCTTGGATGCCCTCAGGACCAGCGCTGAAAGATACTCGGGAACGCCGGACTTGCCGAAGAAGCCGGAGATGATCCAGATGGAGAGCAAAATGGCGATGAGGTTCCAGTCGACCGCATTGAAAGCATCCACGTCCGACATGACCCCGACGCACACCATGGCGACCACCCCGATGAGGGCCGCGACGACGCTGTCGAACCATCCCGTGATGACCACGATGATTGCCAACAAGAAAATGATCAACGTCGCAATCTCAATAAATCCCATTGAATTTTTCCCTTCTCCCCTGAAAGAGTTACGGGTTCCATCGACAAACCGGTGCCTCAGAAAAAAACTGCCGAGGAAATGCGGTGGGTCGGGCATACCCAGAAACAACCATCATCCCACCCTTCCCAAATTCCCCGAGCAGATTCCCGTGCGGCTGACCATTTTTTCTGTGAGAGCAGCACCTTGGAGTGCGCTGTTTTTAATCAAGATGCATGCCAAACGCGCTTGTGGATATGACGACTGTTCTGTGGCGGGTGCCTCATCCGATTTGATGAGATCTCGAACGTCTTGCGACCCGGTCGGTGGCTTGCCCAGGATCCAACTATAGACGAAATGGCCACCGGATTCAATTATCCTTATTTATTATTGTTTTAGTTCTGCACGGATCACCCTGACGGTCTCTTGGCCTTTTTTTGCATGCTGACACGTTTCAAGTTGAATCGGCTGCCGGCTCGGTCTGGATACAAGACCCTTCGCAAGGTTTCATATAGTGGTGCTGTAACCTGTAAGAGGACAAGCATGCGCGGTATGAACCTGTCGGGAGACAGCCCCGTTTACCGATGGCTGAGAGCCACCATGCTTGCAGATTCAAATTATGCCGCATCGTTTCCAACTGTGTATGACAAACCGGGTGCGGCTGTGGTAAATATCCCTTATTAATTGAATCGTTACAAGTGGGCTGATCGTTCAGCGCTAGAACAGGTCGGAGTTGACGGTCAGCCTGGATGGCGAGCAGGTCCGCAAAACGCTCATCCTGAAAATCACCCCCGGAAGGTGGTGACCACTAAAGAAGTGCCTGAGTCTACTCTGCCTGCCTCAGCTCCTTGCGGAAGATGCGCGAGCGCCTGCGGGAGACCAGGTTGTAGCGCGACCAGACGCCGACGACTCCGGTGTTGGTCTCGAGCTCACGGTTGCTCTCGACGAAGCGGACATTGGCCGCTTTCAGCGCCCGCCACATCCCCAAGGCCATCAGCGGCATGATCCGTTTCGAGTTGGCCTGGGGGTGGACGCCGGCAAAATAGAAATCGACCGTGTCGAACCGCTTGAACCCCCGCAGAATATGGAAGAAACCGAAGGGCCACAGCCTGCCCCCGGCGCGCTGAAAGGGGCGGCTGAGCGAGGGCAGCCCCAGGAAGAACCCCTGGAGTCGGCCGGAGGCATCCACCGCGAACTGCAGGAAGCGCGGGTCGATGAATCCGAAGTACTTTTTCTGATAGAAGGCCCGCTGGTCATCGGTGAGGGGGGTCACCCCGTAAAGAGGCTCGAACGAAGCCTCCAGCACGGCCCAGAACTGGGGGGCGTATTGCATCACGCGTCGCTTCGTCAGGCCCCCCACCAGCCGGCAGCCCTCGGCCCCGGCCGCGGGCTGCACTTTTTTCTCCATCATCCGGAAGAGCGGCGGCATCTCCTGCGGGAATTCGATGCGGGTCTCGACGTAGTCCACCGCTTTTTCGAAACCGAGTGCTGTGACCAGCGTCGGGTAATAGGGCTTGTTGTAGCTTCCGGCGATCGTCGGCTGCGCCTCGAACCCTTCGACCAGCATCCCCTCCGGATCGAGATCGGTGAAGCCGTGGGGCCCGGTCATCTCCCGGCAGGATTCCTGCCGGAACCATGTTTCCAGATGGCCCAGCAGGGCCTGGGCCACTGCCGGGTCCTCGACGCACTCGAACCAGCCGAACCGCCCCCGCCGGTATCCCAGCTTATCCGCTTCGGCGCGGTGGATGATCCCGCATATCCGGCCGACAGGTCGCCCGTCTTTTCGGGCGAGGACGAGCCGCGTGTCGGCGATGGCGAAGGAGGGGTTTTTGGCGGCTGTGAAAAAATCGATCTCTTCTCCGATCAACTGGGGGATATAAAGAGGATCCCTACGATAGAGGTCGAGCGGAAACCGGACCCAGGTTTTGAGGTCCGCACCTCCTCGGACTTCCGTCAACGAAACACTCATTCGGCCCTTCCCTGGAATCGGCTTCAACCGGTCGCGGCTTCCGGCTGGCATCAAACTGATTGAAAACTAGAGGGAGTTTTACTATATAAACAGATCCCTTGCATCCATGTATGGCACACAAGTGGACCATGGATCAACACCCTTAAGTGGAGGCCCGGACGAGTTCTCAATATGAAACGATCGATTATCACCAAGACCGGAAGCTACCTCCCGCCCGAGCGGGTGCCCAACACCTACTTTCTCGGCTGCGAGTTCTACGACCCGGAAGGGCGGCGCCTTCAGCGCCCCAACCCCGAGATCATCAGGAAACTGCATGAGATCACCGGAATCGAGGAGCGGCGCTACGCACCCGCCGATGTCTGCACCACGGACATGGCCGCCCAGGCCGCGGAGGCGGCCCTCGAAGGGGTCGACCGGGAAGGGATCGACTACATCATCGTCGCCCACAATTTCGGCGATCTGACGACCGGGAGCTCACGCTCGGACATGGTGCCGACGATCGCCTCCCGGGTGAAGCACCGGCTGAGGATCAAGAACCCCTACACCGTGGCCTTCGATCTGCCCTTCGGCTGCCCGGGGTGGCTGCAAGGGGTGATCATGGCCGACTATTTCATCCGCTCCGGGGATGCCCGCCGGGCGCTCGTGATCGGCGCTGAGAACCTGGCACGCATCGCCGATCCCCACGACATGGACAGCATGATCTACTCCGACGGCGCCGGGGCCACCCTGGTCGAGGCGACGGGTGAGGACGCGGGCATCCTATCCCACCTCACCCGCACCGACGCCCATGACCACGCCTATCTCCTGCGCATGGGCAAATCTTACAACCCCGGCCGCGGCGGCGATGAGATCTTCATCAAAATGGACGGCCACGACATCTACAAATATGCGGTGAAGACCGTCCCCGCGGTCGTCAAGAAAAGCCTGGAGGCGGCCGGCCTCGGCCTCGGCGACGTGGCGAAGATCCTCATTCACCAGGCCAACGAAAAGATGGACGCGGCCATCGTCAAGCGGCTCTTCGACCTCTACAAGGTCAAGTCCGTCCCTCCCGACATCATGCCCATGATCATCTCCTGGACCGGCAACAGCTCGGTGGCGACCCTGCCGACCCTGCTCGATCTCATCCTGAAGGGCCGCATGGACGGCCACCGCATCCGGCCGGGCGATATCCTCGTCTTCGCCTCGGTCGGCGCGGGGATGAACGTCAACTCGATGGTTTATCGGGTTCCCTTGAAATCGAAATAAAGTCCATCCAGAAAGAGTGGATTGCGCTTCGGGCTAAGGTCCCTGCGGTTTCGGGCCCCACGCGCTTGTCGGCGGGTATTTCAGCGACACGTTTAAATTCCATAAAAAATATTTTAAAATATTTTTTATTGACGTAAGGGGGGGTCGTTTGATACGAATGAACCAGTCTGCTTGAGCCCCACGGTAACAACCAGCCGCCTCCGTAAGGAGATTGAATGTGCTCAAGTCATCTCTCACCGACAAGGCCCACCACCACCTCAAGCAGTGGATCATTCACTATCATCTTAAGCCGGGCTCGCTTCTCAACGTCGGCGTGTTGGCCCAGTCCTTGAAAATGAGCCACACCCCCGTTCGGGAAGCCTTGAGCATGCTCGAACGCGAATACATGATCGAGCGCCGACCGCAGAAGGGGTATGTCGTTCGGGGCTTGAACTTTCAGGAAATAGAAGACCTCTACGACTTGCGCATCTCATTGGAAGTGCTGGCAGCGCGCCAGGCAGCCAAACGCATCGGAGAGTCCGAACGCAAGCGGTTGAACGCCATTCTGGACGAGGTCGGCCGGAGCCTGAAGGCCCCCAACAAACCGCGGATTCTTGATCTCGAGCAAGACTTTCACGTGGTCATCTTTAAAGCGAGCGGCAACCGGCTTCTGGCGGAAATAGGGTGCGGTATTCTCGATCGGATCTGGATCATCCAGAACATCAACCTGCTCACCACGAGCCACCTCGCCGATGCGCACCCCCAGCACCTCAAGGTATTTCAGGCGATCGAGAGCGGAGATTCCAAGCAGGCGGCGTCGCTCATGAGAAAGCACATCGTATTTGCGAAGGACTTCGTCTTGTCCCGGCTGAAACGAAGCGATGATGTCCTTTCGCAATGGATGCTGGGGGCCCCCCTGCAGGAGTTGAGTCCAAAAGAGCTGCAGGAAAGTACCGGAGACGCTGCGGATCGGCGGCGCTGTGGAACGACCGAAACACCACGAAAGGGGAAACGGCCATGAAGTCCAAGGCCATGGTGCTGGTGGAGCCTGGGCGGCTGGCGCCGGCCGAATTCGAGGTGCGGCCGCCGGGCCGGGACGAGATTCTGATCAAGACCCGGGTCACATCGGTGTGCTCGACGGACATCAAGGTGCTTCACGGCCAGGTGGGGTCGGCACGCTACCCGGTGATCATGGGGCATGAATTCACCGGAGAAGTGGTCGAGATCGGGTCCGCAGCAGCTGAGCGCTACCCGGTGGCGGTGGGGGACAGGGTGACCCCGGAACCCTACGTTCCATGTGGGCTCTGCCCATGGTGCCGGACGAACCACCACTACCATAACTGCCCCGCTGTGAAGCTCTTCGGAATTTCCATGCCCTGCGACCAACCGCCCCATCTGACGGGGGGTTATGCAGAGTATGTTTATCTGGTGGCGGGGGCTGTGCTGCACAAGCTGGCCCCGGATGCACCGGACCTGGCCGGAAGCCTTTCTTCGGTGTTGGGCAACGGGGTCCGGTGGATCAAAACACTGGGCCGGATGAGTTTCGGCCAGAGCCTCGTGATCAGCGGGGCGGGGTCGCAAGGTCTTTGCACCTTGGCGGCAGCCAAAGAGGCCGGGGTGGGGCCGATCGTGATGTTGGGGCTCTCTTCGGATCAGGCCCGCTTCGCGCTGGCGCGGGAGTTTGGGGTGGATCACATCGTGGAGGTGGATCGGCAGGATCCGCTTCAGGCGGTGCCGGATTTGATCGGCGCCGCCCCTGACGTGGTCATCGAGACCTCAGGTTCCTCTACCGGGATCCAAACCGCGATCAAGCTGGTGCGCCGCTCCGGCCGGGTGGTCTCCATCGGCCTGTCCGGCGGCCGGCAAACCCCCATCGCGTTTGACGACTTGGTCTGGCGTGACATCACTCTGGCCTGCGGAAAGGGTCAGGCCGGAAACGTGGCCGATGCCGTGCGGCTGATCAATTCCGGCAAGTATCCTTTCGAAAAAATAAACAATACCTGCTACCCGCTTGCGGATCTGGCCCGGGCGCTCGCGGACACCGAAAAACCGCCGGCGGGGTTCATCAAGGCGGCGATCGTATTCGACTGAAAGCGGCTAGGCAGTGCGGGCTGCGATCCATCCGCGGCGAATCGATAAACCCCAACCACAGGAAGGAGAAAGCAAGATGAGCAGGAAATGGTGGCTGTCGATGGCTGTCCTCGTAATCGCGCTGGCCATGGTGTCTGGCAGTGCGGTCGCGGCGGACAAGGTGTTCAAGTGGAAAGGCGAGAGTTGCTTCGGTATCGCCTCGCCCCTGGGCAAACACACGATCGTGCTCTGGAAGCAGTATGCCGAAGCGATGTCGGGCGGGCGCCTGCAGCTCACCCTGCACGACGCCGGCGAAATCGTCCCGGCGACCAAGATCTACGACGCGGTGCGCGATGGCATGCTCGACTTCGGGTTGAACACCCCGGCGTGGCAAAAAGGCAAGTACCCCGCGGGCGACCTTTATTACACCCTGCCCGGCGGTGTCCTGGAGATGAACGACCTGATCATCTGGCTTTACGGGGCGGGGGGGAAGGAACTCGCGCAGCAGATGTACGGCGATGAGCTGATCGTGTTTCCGCTGGGCTTGACGCCGCCGGAGCAGATCTGGTCGAAGAAGCCCGTCAAAACCCTGGAGGATATCAAGGGGATGAAGGTCCGGGCCGCCGGCTTGAGCATGGATCTCTTTCAAAAGCTGGGGGCCTCGGTGGTCCTGCTGGCGGGTGGCGAGGTTCTTCCCGCCCTTCAGAGAGGGCTGATCGACGGGGCCGAGATGCTCGAAGCCTCGTATGACATGAGCTTGGGGCTGCACGAGGTGTGCAAGTACCGTTTCGGGCCGCCGATTCACATGTCCAACAACATCTTCCAGCTGTTGATCAAGACCAATTCGTGGAAGGAGCTTCCCCCCGACCTGAAGGAGATTGTCGAGAAAGCGGCGCTGGCGGCCACCATGCAGGGGTATGCCACTTTCTGGCAGGACACGATCGCGGCGGACAAGAAGCTGCAGGCCTACGGTACCATCACCACGAAGCTGTCCAAAGAGGACCAGGCCAAAACGCGCGAGCTCACGATGCAGATCATCGACGAGAAATCGGCGGCGGACCCCTTCTTCAAGAAGGTGTGGGAGTCGCAAAAGAAGTTCATCCAGGAGTTCCGGCCCTACTTTGATTTCACCAAGTTCGATTGACCGGGGGGGCGAACCCACCGAGGGATCGTTGACCGCCCGGGGCCGGCAAGGCGAGGCCCCGGGCGGCATCGGGGGAGGCTCTCATGCGTGTGGTAAAGATAATTGACTGGATCAGCCGCATCACCGGCAGTCTCGCTGCCTGGCTGATCCTCCCGATGTTGCTGGTGGTGGTCTACGAGGTGGTTGCCCGGCATTTTTTCAACGCCCCTTCAGGCTGGGGCTACGACACCTGCTGGATGCTCTTCGCGGCGCAATTTCTGATCGGGGGGGCCTACACCCTGCTTCAAAAGAGCCACATCCGGATCGACATCGTCTACAATCTCCTCTCCGAGCGGGGCAAGCTGATTTTCGATCTCATCATCTACCTGATCGTCTTCCTGGTTCCCGCCGTGCTGTTCACCTGGGCCGGAATCCATTTCGCCCGGGAAGCCTTCGCCGCCGGCGAAAAGCTCTCCACCACGAACTGGTTCTTCCCCTCCGGTCCGCCCAAGAGCCTAATCCCCATCGGGTTCTTCCTGCTGGCGCTTCAGTGCGTCGCCGAGATCATCCGCACCATCAACGCGCTGGCGGAAAGGAGGGGCAAATGATTCCGGAACAGGCGGCGGCCGTGATCATGATGGGGCTCCTCCTCGTCATGGTCATCGGAGGGGTGCACCTCGCCTTTGCGCTGATGCTCTTGGCCATCGGTTTCGGCGTCGCCTACATGGGGCCGATGATTTTCTCCATGTCGATGCTCTCCTTTTTCGGCACCATGGAGAGCGAAGAGTTGATCGCCGTGCCCCTCTTTGTGTTCATGGGGACCATCCTTGAGAAAACCGAGGTGGCCGAGAACGTCTACCAGAGCCTCTTCGAGGTTTTCGGCCCCATCCGGGGTGGGCTGGCTTTTGCAACCATCGTCACCTGCACCGTTTTTGCCGCCTGCACCGGGGTCATTGCGGCCACGGTGACCACCATGACGCTTCTGGCCGTGCCCGCCATGCTGAAACGAAACTACAACAAGGGTCTGGCCACCGGAGTCGTCTGCGCCGGCGGTAGCCTGGGGATCCTCATCCCCCCGAGCGTCATGCTGGTGATGTACGGCCCCATGGCCAACCTTTCGGTGGCCAAGCTCTTCGCGGCGGCGCTCTTTCCCGGGCTGCTGCTCGCCGGTCTCTACCTGCTCTACATCGGGATCGGCTCCTGGGTCATGCCCAGCCTGGCGCCGGCCATCAGCAAGGCCGAGATGCCGGTGCGCGACCGCAAGTTCTGGCTCCGGGTGCTCTGGCAGATGCTGCCGACCGTGCTCCTGATCGTGGCGGTGCTGGGCTCCATCATCGAAGGCGTCGCCTCGCCCACGGAAGCCTCGGGCGTGGGAGCCATGTGCGCACTGATTCTGGCAGCGTGCTACCGGAAACTGACTTTCAGCACTTTGAAATCCGCGGCCCACACCACGTTGGTCGTGACCGCGATGGTGTTTTTCATCATCATCGGGGCCGGAATATTCAATTCGGTTTTCCTGTTTCTGGGCGGCGGAGAGATGGTCAAAAGCATGCTGCTGGGGCTGCCCTTCGGCCGCTGGTTTATTCTGGCGGTGATGATGTTCACCCTGTTTATCGGGGGGTTTTTCATCTCCTGGCAGGGGCTGCTCTACATCGTCGTTCCCATTTTTCTGCCTATTTCCACGGCGCTGCAGTTCGACCCGCTGTGGTTCGCCATCCTGGTGTGCGTCAATCTGCAGATGTCCTTTCTGACCCCGCCCTTTGCCTATGCGATCTTCTTCGTCAAGGGTGCCTCGCCGCCGGAGATCGTGACCACGGACATCTACTGGGGCGTGATCCCCTTCGTGCTGCTGCAGGTCGTGGCGCTCGCTCTATGCGTCCTTTTTCCCGAAATCATTCTGTGGCTTCCCCGGGTGACCCTGGGGGGCTGACCCGCGCCGGTTGGAAACCGGCTGCAGCCGAGAGGCCCGAAGCATGGCATGGCAGATCGACCTGAGCGGTAAGTACGGCATCGTCACCGGAGCGGCGAGCGGCATCGGCAAGGCTGCGGCGATTCACCTCGCGGCGACGGGGGCGGGCGTGGCGCTGGTGGATATAAGCCCCGATGGGCTCGCGGCCTGCGCCGGCGCGATCCGGAAGTCCGGCCAATCTTCCGCCCTGGAGCTGCCGGCCGACGCCGCCGATGCGCAGCAGGTCGAGGCGGCGGTGGCGCGCTGCCGGGAGGAGTTCGGGGCCGTCGACTTTCTGGTGAACGGCCACGGCATCCTGCGGCGGACCCCTTTCCTGGAGATCGATCTCCCCGAGTGGGACCTGATGATCGGGGTGAATCTCAGAGGATGCTTTTTGTTTTGCAGGGCGGTGCTGCCGCACATGAGGGCGCGCCGCCAAGGGGCGATCGTCAACGTGGCCTCCCTGGCCGGCCGCACCTGTAGCATCCTGGGGGGGGCGCATTACACTACCGCCAAGCACGGCCTGGTGGGGCTCTCGCGGCACCTGGCCCGGGAATTCGCCCCCTTCGGCATTCGCGTGAATGCCTTCTGTCCGGGGGCGACCATGACCCCGATGATCGAAAAATCCACTCCGCCCGATGAAATCGCGCGGGTTGCGGCCGCCCTTCCGCGGGGCCGCTGGGCCACTCCCGAGGAGCAGGCCCGGGTGATCGGTTTTTTGCTGAGCGATGCGGCCGCGAACATCACGGGGGCCAGCATCGACTCGAACGGCGGGTCGCTGATGATCTGAAAGGGCGAGGACCCGGACAACCGGTTTCAAAGAGCGTGTGGCGGGTGCGGACTCGCCGGGCGGTGGGGAGGCGCAATGGTGAGAATCCATTCGGCAACCGGAGCTATTTCGGAATGGGTGATGGTGCGACTGCTTCCTGGGACCGACGTGATCGAGGGGATCGCCGAGGCCTGCCGGCAGCATGGGATCCAGAGCGGCTCCATCACCACCTGCATCGGCAGTCTTCGGCGCGCCTCCTTTTTCGTCGTCACCCCCATGGACAACCCTCTCGGGGGCGGCTACAGCGAGCCCATCTGCCTGCCGGGGCCGGTAGAGCTGATCTCCTCCCAGGGCACCATCGGCCGGGATGAAGCGGGAAACCTCTTCATCCACCTGCACGGCGCCATTAGCGACAGTGCGGGGCGCACTCACGGTGGGCACCTGATCGCCGGTGCCTGCCCGGTTTTGATCACCTGCGAGGTCATGATCGGCATATTCGACGGGATCAAGGCCGTGCACCGGCACGATGCGGAGGCGGCGATGAAGGTGCTCATCCCCACGCGGGCGGGATGACGCAATCGGCAAGCCGCTGGCGTCCTTGAAGCGTCCACGCGGGATTCTATAGACCAAAGGAGGACCGATATGTCCGAGAATAAGAAAACGCTCCTGGCCATGTACCGCACCATGGTCACGATCCGCCAGTTCGAGACCATGGCCGGGGAGTATTTCGCGGCTGGCCAGATCCCCGGCTTCATTCACCTCTCCATCGGCCAGGAAGGCTCCAGCGTGGGGGTCTGCTCCTGCCTGCGGCCGGACGACTACGTCGCCACGACCCACCGCGGCCACGGGCACATGATTGCCAAGGGAGCGGATTTAAAGCGCATGGTGGCTGAGCTCTTCGGCAAGGCGACCGGCTACTGCAAGGGCAAGGGCGGCTCCATGCACATCGCCGATTTTTCGATCGGGATCCTCGGGGCGAACGGGGTCGTGGCCGGGGGGCTGCCTCTGATCTGCGGGGCGGGGCTTTCCATCAAGCTGCGCAAGACCGACCAGGTGGCGGTGGTCTTTTTCGGCGACGGGGCCTCGAACCGCGGGCCGGTGCACGAGGCCATGAACATGGCCGCCATCTGGAAGCTGCCGGTGATCTTCGTGGTCGAGAACAACCAGTGGGCCTCCACCACGCCGCAGAGTGCCTCCTGCTCCCTGGGTGACCTCTGCCAGCGGGCCGCCGCCTACAACATGCCCGGCTACTCCGTCGACGGCAACGATGTGCTGGCCGTGCGCGCGACGACGCTCAAGGCCGTGGCCGAGGCCCGCCAGGGCGAGGGTCCCAGCATGATCGAGAACAAGACCTACCGGGTGCGGGGCCACTTCGAGGGGGATCCCCAGAAGTACCGGGACCAGGCCGAGGTCCTGACCTGGCAGGAAAAGAACGACCCTCTGGCGCGCTTCGAAATCCGGCTCTCCCAGGAGCAGCTGCTCACCAAGAAAAAATCGAAGCTTATCTGGGACGAGGTCAAGGCCGAACTGGACGCCGCCCTCCGCTTCGCCCAGGAGAGTCCCTTCCCGAACCCGGAAGAGGCGCTGGAAGGCTTGTACGTAAATGCCTGACTCAACCCTTAAACGGTGAACCCCCAAACCTGACACCCGTCTGTGGAAAGAAAACGGCTAGAAGCCAATTATGACCACAGACGGTTGTTAACGGATAGGAGCACAATATGTCCGACCGCATCATGAGCGCCTCCGCGGCCCTGGCCGAGGGGCTGCACGAAGAGATGTCCCGGGACGCGAGCATCTTCATCCTGGGCGAGGATTTGACCGCCCATGCCGGCATTTTCGGGCAGTTCAAGGGGCTGCCCGAAGCCTTCCCCGGCCGCATCATCGACACCCCCATCAGCGAGAGCTGCATCGCCGGCTGCGGGGTGGGCGCGGCCCTGACCGGGATGCGGCCCATCGTGGACTTCCACTTCTCGGATTTTGTCACCTGCGGCATGGACGAGCTCTGCAACCAGGCGGCCAAGATCCGCTACATGTTCGGCGGCCAGGTGAAGCTGCCGCTCGTGGTCTGGTGCCCTGACGGCGCCGGCCTGCGGGCCGCCGCCCAGCACAGCCAGTCGCTCGAGGCCTGGTTCGTGCATACCCCGGGGTTGAAGGTGGTCGTGCCCTCGGAGGCCGCCGACGTGAAGGGGTTGATGAAGGCCGCGATCCGCGACGACGACCCGGTGATGTTCTTCCAGCACAAGCGGCTCTTCCGCCGCGAGGGCCCGGTGCCGGCCGACCCGGAATTCATCATTCCCCTCGGACGGGCCGCGGTGAAGCGCGAGGGCAAGGACGTGAGCCTGCTGACCTACGGCTCCGGGTTTTTCCTTTGCCTGGACGCCGCCCAGGAGCTGGCCAAGGAGGGGATCGAGGCGGAGATCGTGGACCTGCGCACGTTGAAGCCCCTCGACATGGCGACCGTGGCCGGCTCGATCGTTAAGACCCACCGCGCGGTGATCGTGCACGAAGCCTGTCTGACGGGGGGCTTCGGGGCGGAGCTCGCCGCCCGGATCCAGGCCGAGCTTTTCGACGAGCTGGACGCCCCGGTCTTGAGGGTGGCGGCGAAGGACGTGCCCATCCCCTTTTCGCCGCCCCTGGAGGACTTCGTCCTCCCGAAGGTTGCGGATGTCGTGCGGGCCGCCAAGGCCGTCTGCTATCGCTGATGACGGCGGCTGAAGCCCATCTTCTGCGTTACGCGCCGCCTCGCCGGCCTTGCGGCGTACGGGGAGTACGCCTCGGGCGTCGGGACTCGCGCGCCTTGAACCTGGGCTTCGGCCATCGCCATCCCGTTTGTGGGTTCGACTGCTCGATCTCTGAATGAAAGGGATGTGTTTATGGCAATCGAAATTACAGTGCCCAAACTGGGCCTGACCATGGAGGAGGCCACTCTGGTCTCTTGGAAATTCAAGGCCGGTGAGGCCGTGAAAAAAGAGCAGGTCGTGCTCGTTCTGGAAACAGACAAGGTCACCTTCGAGATGCCCGCGCCGGGCGACGGGCTGCTGCATCCGGTCGCCGCTGCCGGCAGCCGGATCGAAGTCGCCCAGGTGGTGGGCTATCTGGCCGCCGGCCAGGCCGAACTGGAGCAGTTGGCCGCTCAGCATCCGGCGGAGGAGACGGGCGCTCCGGCCCCTGCCGCTGCTGCCGGGCCGACCGCCGCTGTTGCTCAAGCGCCGGCCGCACCGGCTGCTCAGAGAGGCCGGGTCAAGGCATCCCCCGTAGCGCGGGTGATGGCCGAGGTTCATGGGATCGACCTGGCCCTGATTGCCGGGTCCGGGCCCGGCGGGCGCATCGTGCGGTCCGATATCCTTAATGCCGTCGAAAAGGGGGTGCCGGCCAAGGCCGCACCGGCGCCGGTGGCCGCCGCGGGCGAGCTCTTGAGCGTCGCCCAGCAAATCCCCATCGCCGGGGTGCGCAAGGTGATCTTCAAGAACATGCACCTGAGCCTGGCGACCCAGGCCCAGCTCACCCTGCACACCGAGGCGTCGGCCCAGGCCCTCGTCCGGCTGCGCGGTCGGATGAACGCCGCCGGCGGGCCCAAGGTCGCCTTCAATGCGATCCTCGTCAAGGTCATCGCCTCCGCCTTGAGGCGCCACCCGCTGGTCAACGCCAGCGTGGAAGGCGATCTCATCAACGTCTGGCGGCAGGTGCACGTGGGGGTGGCGATGGATCTGGGCAAAGGTCTCATCGTGCCCAAGGTGCGCCACGCCGACACCAAATCGATCCGCGAGATTTCAGCCGAGATCGACCGGTTGGTCGAGGCGGCCAAGGCCGGTACCCTGGCGCTGGACGATTTGACCCTCGGCACCTTCACTCTGACCAACCTCGGGGCCTGGGACATCGATGATTTCACGCCGATCGTCAACCACCCGGAAAGCGCCATTTTGGGTGTGGGGCGGATCGTGGAGAAGCCGGTCGCCCGCAACGGGCAGGTGGTGGTGGAGCCGTGCATGGCGCTTTCGCTCTCCTTCGACCACCGCATCATCGACGGTGCGCCCGGGGCGGTGTTTTTGAAGACGATCAAGGATATGGTCGAAGAGCCGGGGTTGATGTTGTGAAAAAAACACGGTTCACGGTTCAAGGCGCACGGTTCACGGTTGATGGGTTGCAATCAGGGGCAGAGGGTTGGTAGTTCTTGTGGGAGCGGCTCCCGGCCTTCGTAGCCTGTACTTCGGCGGAGTAGGCTCCAGCCGCGATTGCCAAGGGTTTCCGGACGGGTGCGATCCATGACCACACCTGAGGGGATAAGGGATGTCTGACAAATTCGATCTCATCGTCATCGGTGGGGGGCCGGGCGGGGTGGCGGCGGCGGTGCGCGGGGTGCAGCTCGGGGCCAACACCGCGCTGGTCGAAAGCACGCATTGGGGCGGTTTTTGCCTCAACCGGGCCTGTGTGCCCACCAAGCTGTTTGCGGCCACGCTGGACCGGGCTAAGACGACCCAGACCGCAGCCAAGATGGGCTTCTCCAGGGCGGAGGCCGTGGTGGATCCCGCGGCCGTCTTCAAGATGAAAGACGAGCTGGTGGGCTATTTCTCGATGGGGACCGAGGGCCTCGTGAAAGTCAAGGGCGTGAGCCCTCTCAAGGGCCAAGGCCGTCTGGCCGGGCCCGGCCGCGTGGCGGTCGGCGACAAGGTTTACGAGGCCAAGGCGGTCATCGTTGCCGTGGGGGCGCAGTGGGTTCGCCCGTCGTTTCCCGGGGCGGAACTCGAAGGCGTCGTGAACTCGAGCCAATTTATCGAGGAAGGCAAGATCCCGGGTCGAACCCTTATTTTAGGGGTCAGTCCCTGGGCCATCGAAATGGCCCAGTTCCTGGGCGCATGCGGCAGCCAGGTGGTCGTCGCCGCCCGCGAGCGCGGGATCCTGCCCGAGTTCGATGCGGAGATCGGCCAGCGCCTGCGCGCCGCCCTCAAGAAAGACCCGCTGACGATCCTCAGCGCCTGCCAGGTGGTCTCGGTTTCCCGGGGCAAAGACGGGCTGTCTGCGGTTCTCTCTGTCAAGGGCAAGGAGGAGAGCCGTGGCTTCGACCGGGTGATCACCTTTGACCGCCGGCCGGAACTCTCGGGGCTGGGCCTCGACACGGTCGGTATTAAAAACCTCGACGTCAACGAACACCTGGCCACCAAGGCCCCCGGGATCTGGGCCATAGGGGATGCCGTCGGCAAGGAGCCCTTCCTCTCCCATCGTGCCACGGCCATGGGCCTCATTGCGGCCGAAAATGCCCTGGGAGCCAAGCGGGCGTTCAATCCGAACGTTGTTCCCCGGATAGCGTTCACCCATCCGCAAGCCGCCTCGGTGGGGCTGACCGAAGACCAGGCTGAAGAGGCGGGTTACGAGGTTCTCACCGGCACGGTGGCCATCGGGTCCACCCCCATGGCGATGATCCAGGGCGTTAGCAGCGGTGTGGTCAAGGTGGTGGGCGAGAAGAAATACGGGGAATTGCTCGGCGTGCACATCCTGGCTCCCTTTGCCACCGAGATCATCGGAACGGGTGCCCTGGCGATCCAGCTGGAGG
>JBFYWX010000341.1:0-3228 GCA_041310825.1 Desulfobacteraceae bacterium
CTCACCCGGCTTTATTCCCTGCCCTGG
Organism: Desulfobacteraceae bacterium; assembly: GCA_041310825.1. GTDB lineage: Bacteria > Desulfobacterota > Desulfobacteria > Desulfobacterales > SpSt-501 > SpSt-501. Next base: position 28 of record JBFYWX010000341.1, read on the forward strand.
CATGCCGGTCTGGTCGTACTGGTGCTCACCACCGTGAGCGTCGTCGTGCCGTCCACCCCGGGCTACGTCGGCACCTTCCACTACCTATGCCAGGTGGCGCTGCTTATGTTCGGCGTGCCTGCCTCCGAGGCCTTGTCCTACGCCATCGTGGCGCATGCGGTCGGCATTCTGCCCGTTACCCTGGTGGGGGTGGCGGCCGCCCAGATCGAGGGGGTCGCCATTCTGCGCGCCGCGGCAACGGCGACCAAACCATCGCCGTGATAGCGGCCCTGCCCGCCGATCTTTCCGGGCAGCATCACGGCGCAGGCCAGGACCGTGGATGCGATCACCGCCGCCGCACCTACAGCTTTTCGGTGGGACGGCCGATATCGGTTTTTAATAGGGGCGGCGGCTTGAGTCGAAACGCCTGATCCGGTATGCAGGCAGACGAGCGCGTCCTCGCACCGATTGACCCTCTTTTCGGAAGGACACCCCCATGGGACTGATGACGGCAATACTTGCGGTGCTGGTGGTTCTCTCCCTGATCGTGGTCTCCCTCTACAACAAGCTCGTGCGGCTGAAGGCCACCGCGGAGTCGGCCTGGTCCGACATCGACGTCCAGCTGAAAAAACGCTACGACCTCGTCCCCAATCTGGTGGAGACGGTCAAGGGGTATGCGGCGCACGAGCAGACCCTTTTCACCAAGGTCACGGAAGCGCGCACCCTGGCGATGCGGGCCGCGGGCCCGGCCGAAACCGCCCAGGCCGAGAACATGCTGCGCGAAAGCCTGAAGAGCCTCTTTGCCGTGGCCGAGGCCTACCCGGACCTCAAAGCCAATCAGAACTTCATCCAGCTCCAAACGCATCTGAAAGAGATCGAGGATGCCGTCGAGGCCGCGCGGCGCTACTACAACGCCGTCGTGCGGGATCTCAACACCATGGTCGAGCAGTTCCCCTCGAACCTGGTGGCGACCCGCTTTAAATTTGCAAAAAAGGACTTCTTCGAGCTGGAAGCCCCGGCGCTCGAGCGCAAGGCGGCCCCGGTCCGGTTCTGATGGCTGCACGCCCCCTTCCCCGCTCCCGGCGGCCCGAGCGCCGCAGGGCCCATGCCGGCCGAGGGCTGCTTGGCGCCGCCGTCCTCGTCCTGATGGCGGCCCTTGCGGCGGCCGGGCCGCCGCCGGCGGGCGACGGTGCTCCGGCCGAGCGGATCCTGCACTTCGCCAGCCGCATCACCATCGCACCTGATGCACGCCTGCGGGTGGTGGAGACCATCACCGTGCGGAGCACGGGCGAGCGGATCCAGCGCGGAATCTTCCGGGATTTCCCGACCCGCTACAAGGACCGCGCCGGCAACCGGTTTACGGTGGGCTTCCGCCTGGAGGCCGTCGCCCGCAACGGACGCCCGGAGCCCTTCCGCACCGAAGCCCTTTCCAATGGAGTCCGCATCTACATGGGACGCAAAGAGGTGCGCCTGCCGCCGGGCGATCACACCTATACCGTGACCTACACGACGGACGGGCAGCTCGGCTTTTTCGACCGCCACGACGAGCTCTACTGGAACGTGACCGGCAACGGCTGGAACTTCCGGATCGATGCCGCCGAAGCGGCCGTGTCCCCCCCGCCCGGCGTGCCGCTGGATGCGCTCGTCCTCGAGGCCTACACGGGGCCGATAGGCGCCCGGGGCGGCGATTTCCGGGCCCGGGTGACCGCGGAGGGTCTGGCTGTTTTCGAAACCACCCGGGCGCTTTCCCCGAGCGAGGGGCTGACCGTCGTCGTCGGCTGGCCCAAGGGATTTGTGACCGAACCCTCGTTGAAAGAAAAAACCACGCGCTTCTTTGCCGACAACCTGACGCCGCTCGTCTCCGCGGTGGGGCTCCTGATCCTGCTCGGCTATTACCTCCTCGTGTGGGCGGCCGTGGGCAAGGACCCCGAGAAGGGCGTCATCCTGCCGACCTACACCCCGCCCGACCATCTCTCGGCGGGGGCCATGCGCTTCATCGCCGAGATGGGCTACGACCACCGGGTCTTCGCCGCCGCGCTGATCGACATGGCGGTCAAAGGCGCTCTGCGCATCGAGGAACAAAACGGTGTCACCACCCTCCGAAAAACCGCCGGTGAAACCGGTACGCTCACTCCCGAGGAGCGCAAGATCGCGACTCACCTCTTCCGTTCCGAGAATGCCATCGTGCTTGACCGCACGCAGCATGCGACCATCGCCGCCGCCGTCAACGCGCTGAAGACCTCGCTCGCCTTCACCTACGAGAAAACCCACTTCGTCATCAACCGCAAGGCCTTTGTCAGCGGCGCGGTCCTGTCGGCCGCGGTGGTGGCCGCCGCCTTTCTCTCCGCGATCGATCAGGGCGCGGCCGTTTTTCTGGCGATCTGGCTCACCGGTTGGAGCATCGGGGTGTTTTTCCTGGCGGTGCTGGTCGTCTCGCTCTGGGGGCAGGTCTTTTCGGGGATGCGCGGGCGGGGGACGCGCGCGGGCAGCATCGGGGCCGCCCTCTTCGTCTCGCTCTTCGCCCTGCCCTTCTTCGGCGCGGAGGTGTTCGCCCTCTATACCCTGGCCAACGACTCCCCGGGACTGACGGTTCTGCTGGTCATTGTGGTCGCCGCCAACATCCTCTTCTACCACCTGCTCAAGGCGCCCACCCTGCTCGGCCGGAGGCTGCTCGACCGCATCGAGGGGTTCAAGATGTTTCTTGCCGCCACGGAGGGCGACCGCCTTCAGCGCATGTTCCCCGCCGGCCGCACGCCGGAGCTCTTCGAGAAGTTCCTGCCCTACGCCCTGGCGCTCGGCGTCGAGCAGCACTGGACCGAACAGTTCGCCGACGTGCTGGCCGCCGCCGCACAGCCCGGCGCCGGGGGCTACCAGCCCCGCTGGTACTCCGGACCTTCCTGGAGCAGCGCCCGCATCGGCGGCTTTGCCGGATCGCTCGGAACCACCCTCAGCACGGCCGTATCTTCCTCATCCACCGCTCCGGGGTCGCGCTCCGGCGGGGGAGGAGGAGGCTCCTCCGGCGGTGGCGGGGGTGGCGGCGGGGGTGGGTCCTGGTGACCCGTCAGGTTGACAATCCTACCCGGCCGATAAACTTTATTTACAACGGATGTTCCCGTTTAAGGTTGCCTGCCAACGTCAGGCAACCTTCTGTAAACTTTTAATTTTTCCTGCGGGAGGTCAGCTTCTTTTTAGTGTCTACAGCAACTGTTGATTTCGGAAGCA
>JBFYWX010000347.1:0-8356 GCA_041310825.1 Desulfobacteraceae bacterium
TCCACATCCGCTACCCCGGGGCGCCTCCCGCGCCCCGCCTCTTCTTCCCCTCATCTATCCCGGCAAGGACTTCCTTTAGTTTGCTTGACCGGTGGCCCCTCAATTATCGTGGCCACTCTCAAGAAAATCCCCATTGCGGTTCTGGCCCGCTGCGAGTGGGGCCATGACGACTACAGCCTGCGGGTGGAAAACCTGCCTCAGGCGCCGCCGCCCAAGGGACAGATGGATTTGTTTGGCGAGGAACCGGATTGATGGACGTGATTCTATACAACGCCGAAGACGGCAAGGTTCAGCTTGAGGTCCACCTTGAAAAGGAAACGGTCTGGCTGACCCAGGACCAAATGGCCGACCTGTTCGGCCGGGAACGCTCGGTCATTACCAAGCATTTGCGCAATGTTTTTAAGGAAGGTGAACTCGAAGAGGCCTCAGTTCGTGCAAAATTTGCACATACTGCCGACCACGGCTCCAAGCTGATTGCCGAGAGCCGGCCCCGGGATAAAGAAACCATTGTCAAAGTGATCGTGAGCCTGATCAATCGCGCCAACGTGTAATGGGGGATACTGGATGAACCGACATGTGAATGCCATCTCCGGGCGATTGAGCCTGCGGCCACCCCAGCGCACCTCGCTGGAAATCCTCCAGCGCATCACCGAGATCGCCCCGCCCGGCAAGGGGACCGATACAGCCGCCCTGCTGGCGTCCATTCAAAGCGAATTTGCCACGGTAACCGACTTTGAGCGTGAATTTCCCTCCCTGTGCTTTGCCTTGGCCACCGGCGTGGGTAAAACCCGGTTGATGGGGGCCTTTATCAGCTACCTTTACCTGGCCCACGGCATCGGCAATTACTTTGTGCTGGCGCCCAACCTGACCATCTACAACAAGCTGATCGCCGACTTTACGCCCAACACGCCCAAGTATGTATTCAAGGGCATCGCCGAGTTCGCCGTGCATCCGCCCACGGTGGTCACCGGCGACACCTATGAAAGCGGCGTCGGCGTGCGCGAGGCCTACCGTAAGCAATATGCCATATTCCCGGAGCTGGATGGGGTTCATATCAATATCTTCAACATCTCCAAGATCAACTCCGAAGTGCGCGGCGGCAAGTCGCCCCGCATCAAGCGGCTTTCCGAATACATCGGCGAGAGCTACTTCGATTACCTGGCCGGGCTGCCAGACCTGGTGCTGCTGATGGACGAATCTCACCGTTACCGGGCCAGCGCCGGGGTGCGGGCCATCAACGAACTCAAGCCCATTTTGGGATTGGAACTGACCGCCACCCCCTTTGTGGAGTCCGGCCGCGGTGCCATACCGTTCAAGAATGTGATTTATAATTATCCCCTGGGCAAGGCCATGGCCGACGGCTTTGTCAAAGAACCAGCCGTGGTGACGCGCAAGAATTTCAACCCGGCCGGCATGTCGGCCGAGGAGATCGAGCGATTGAAGCTGGAGGACGGCATCCGGCTGCATGAAAGCGTCAAGGTGGAGTTGGAGACCTATGCCCGTGAAAGCGAAAATGCCATCGTCAAACCGTTTTTACTGGTGATAGCCCGCGACACTACCCATGCGGCCCAATTGCTGCAATTAGTCCAGTCCGACGTCTTTTTTGAAGGGCGTTACAAGGACAAAGCGATCCAGGTGGATTCCAGCCAGACCGGCAAGGCGGAAGAAGAGATGATCGAGCGGTTGCTGAAGGTGGAGCAGTCCGATGAGCCCACCGAGATCGTGATCCATGTCAACATGCTCAAGGAGGGCTGGGATGTCACCAACCTTTACACCATTGTGCCGCTGCGGGCGGCCAATGCGCGCATCCTGATCGAGCAATCCATCGGCCGCGGGCTGCGTCTGCCTTACGGCAAACGAACTGGCGTGATGGCCGTGGACCGATTGAACATCGTGGCCCATGATAAATTTCAGGAAATCATCGACGAGGCCAACCGGCCCGATTCCGCTATTCGTTTGCAGGCGGTGGTGCTGGATGATTCGGATCTATCACGCAAAACCGCCACCATGGTGTCGCGGCCCAGGCTTGAAGAAAAATTGGGCCTAAAGCCCGTACAGGTGACGGCCAACACGCAAATAGCCGGCAAGGATGAGCCACCCCTGTTCACCAAGCCTGAGGAACAAAAAGTGGCCCAAATGGCCTGGGAGGAGATCCGCAAGCTGTCCAATCAGCCCCAAATACTGCCGAGTATCGGGCATTTGCAGAAGCCGGAGATTCAGGCCGCCATCGTCAGGGCGGTGGCGCAGCGCCAGCCGTCACCGGAACATATGGCGCTGGAAGGTTTCACGGAAAAACCGGATATTGCCTCCGTGGTGGCCAAAACCAGCGAGCTGGTCACCCAGCAGACCATCGACATTCCGCGCATCCTGATCGTACCCCAAGGAGAGGTCAAAACCGGTTTCAAACCCTTCACCTTGGATTTGAAAGGCCTGAATTATCCCGCTGTTTCCGACGAGCTGTGGATTCAGCATCTGCGCACCAACCAACTGGAAGTGTTGGCCTTGCAAAAGGGCGCCTTTGAGGAAACGCGGTTGGAAGATTATGTGGTCAGCGGGCTGATCAACTTTGACGACATCTCTTACGATGACCATGCGGATTTGCTTTACGATCTGGCCGGCCAGGTGGTTCGCCATTTCCAAACCTATCTGTCCGAAGAGGAAACACGCAAGATCCTGCGCTGCTACCAGCGCGACATCGCCCGGTTTGTCCACTCCCAGATGCAAGCCCACTATTGGGAAGAGGCGGTTGGCTATGAGGTGAAGGTCAGCAAAGGGTTTACCGAATTGAAAGAGAGCGCTTACTCCTATTCGGTGACGGAACCGCCCGCAGACTATCGCGTGTCGCCTGAAGACAAAAGCAATATGTCCAAATTTCTGTTCGGGGGGTTTGAGCGTTGTCTATACCCGGTGCAGAAATTTGATTCCGAGGCGGAACGAAAGCTCGCCTTGATTCTCGATCGCGACTCGCTCAAATGGCTCAAGCCCGCCAAGGGGCAGTTCCAGATCTTTTACCGGCACAGAGCCGACCATCTCGAATACCAACCTGATTTCGTGGCTGAAACCGTCGATACGATATTCATGCTCGAACCCAAAGCCAGCAACCAGATGGAAGACCCAATCGTTCTCGCCAAAAAGGAAGCAGCAGTGCAATGGTGCGCCCATGCCACCTGCCATGCCCAAGGCTACAGTGGTAAACCCTGGAGGTACGCGCTGATTCCACACAACGAGATCGCCGCGAACGTGACCCTGGATGCTCTGGCGGCACGATTTGGCTCATAGGACTTTGTTTTTTATGGCTCCTCGCTATTTCATGTGGGTAAGTCAAATTTGAGCTTTCCTGCCAACAGATAGATCATGGTGATGAAGTTGCGATAGGAGCGGTAGCCGCGGGCGCTTGTTTTAGCCGCTTGCACGAGGCTGTTGATACCCTCCAGGATGCCGTTGTTGATCTGAGAGGTGAACCAGCGCAGCACGCCTCAAAGGCCCCTGGGCGCTGGTATGGTCGCAGCTGGTCGAGTCCGGATCGGAGGCCGTGCGCTTGGAGCGCCAGATCAAAAAAAGAGGCATAGCGCGGTTCCTCCGCGATCAGGGTGGCTGTTAACCCGCCACCGGCGGGATGGGTTGGGCGACCTTTTCGAGCACATCCGGTCTGAAACCCGTTGCTTCCGCTTCGGCGGCCAGCTTCTCGGGAGAGACCTTCATAGTACCTCTCCCCACGCCCGTTCGAGAACTTCCCTGGGAACCACCAGGTTCCATTCCGACACGAGGCGACCGGATGTCCGCTTGGCGCGGTCCAGATAGTGCGGTTGCCGCGGACGCAAATCATGAATAGCCTTGAGGTGACGGTCTTCCACCATCAACGGTTCGCGATGCTGTTCGAGAAAGAACCCCACCTTCGCTCCGGTGGTCGCATTTCCGAGCAGGAGCACGTACTCCACGACCTTATCGAGGTCGAAGAATTCGACCGACTCCAGCGACCGCCAGATTTCCTCCCAGCTTCCCGAAAGGCCCGGACGATCCAGGACGTCCACCAAGGTCCGCTCCAAACTCGCGACCCGCAGCTCCATTCCGGCGCGCTCTGCGGTCGAAACGCCGACATGCACTTTTCCCGCGCGGAGGAGAGCGTGTGGAAACCTCGTCCCCCGGAAAACATGGGAGCGGAACGTCAGAGGTCCAAGTGGTCGGGCTGCCGAGTAGGTGATGTGAGTATGAACCGAGTAAGCCTTTCCGTGAAACTCCAGCGCCGTATGGTGCGACAACACCGAATCCGGCGTCAGCTTCGCGGCGACGAGGAATGGATCGACCGGATACGAACCCGTATCGGCTCCTGACGGGATGACGGCATACAACCCGCGCCGTATCCGAACGACACGTCCTGCCTTCCGGTGGTACGCCAGGAGAGCCTCTCGCGCTCGTCCGCCGACTTCGCCATAGGAGGACAGATCTTTGGCCAGTTCCTCACCGGTAAAAACCGGGTGCTTTCGAAAAAATTCATTATGTTTCATCTTTGGTATCCTTGACATAATTTCATATTATCCATAGCAATATTATGGGTTTTGACTTCTATTGTCAAGTTAAAGGGCTGGATTTTTGTTGACATTTATACCCGAAAAACATCTTAAATTGTGGGTTTCGCGCGCGTACGTCAAGGGCCGAACAACCCGCCAACTGGCTTTCCTTCCTCCTCTCGGAGCGCACGATGTGTTGATCAAACACGGTCTCGCCCAGGTACAGGATGACAAACCCGCACGGATTCCCATTTCCGCCTTGGTCTGGCAGGACATCGACGCAGTCCGGCTCTCGGGACTGACCAACATGCTCGACCGGCCGGTCGTCGCCCGTCTGGCCGGGGAGTTCGGCTGGCCCGACGCCGCGCGCTGGATCGAGGAGCACCCGAAGGAATACGCCGAAGGCGTCTTCCGCTGGTTCATCGTCGATCCACAGGGAGGGAAATCCTGATGTGCGGGCTGGCTGGCGTCATCTTCAGAAAAAAGCGGCGGCGCGCCGATGAGCGGGACCACCTCGCCTGGCTCTTCACTGGTCTGTTGATATTGAGCAAGAAGTGCGGGCCCCATGCCACCGGCGCGGCATGGCTCGATGTCGACGGCAGACACCGGCTTTTCAAGCGCCCGGTGACGGCCGAGCGGTTCGTGACGGACAAGGCCTTCACCGAACTCCTTGCCTCCATGGACAACCGCGCCGCGCTCCTGCTCGGACACACCCGGTGGCGCACCCGCGGGGACGAGCGGGTCAATAGCAACAACCATCCGACGCTGGAAGCTGAGACGCTTCGCCGAGGTGGACAGCGAGATTCTATTCCGCCTGGCTGCGAACGCCGCGCGGGACGGGGCTATGGATATCGAGCGGTTCAAGGAGCGGCTCCGCCGCTGCCGTGGGCAGATCACTGCCGTCATCGCCTGCCGGACCGATCCGGGCACCATTTTCGTGCTCAAGGGAAGCCTGCACATACAAAATATTTATGAAGAGGGCGAACTCGACCCGGAGGCAACCGTCAAGAAATACTTGACAGTTCGCCCGGAGGGCTCGCGGACGGTCAAGCGACCGCTCGATTATTACAACCTGGACATGATTATTGCGGTGGGCTAATCCCGCCACCGGCGGGATTGCGGCCTGTCACGCCAAAGGCGTGATTCAATCCCGCTTGCAGCGGTACTGCTCGAAAAGCCGAAATTCAATCCGCCGATTTCGAAGAATCTTCCTTGACGCAAGACCCCGTGGGATGGTCCCCTCGGGGTCTTGTCGTTTCCAGTATCTTCTCGCCGCTCAGGGCTTTCATTTTTCGGAAGGCTCGGTCAGCGCCTCCCAAATACCCTCCACATGGATATGATTTGCACAAAATCACCCTCGGCCGGTGTCTGAAGAAAGGCATAGGCGCGCCCTCGAGCCCCGTGTACGAGATCTCACAGCTGCCTGGGGTTTGGTGCTTCGCAGGGATTCCGGAAACCTGATAGTGGTTGACAGCCGTTCATTTAGCCGATAACGAAGCATTTGTTCAAATCCCGTTTGATGTCGCCTCCCGGAAGCCAACGCCAGGCCATATGAGATTGCTTTGAAGTTGCAGGTATTTCAATGCGCTGCGACCTTTCCCTGACACCCGCCGGCCGCCTTCGGCTGGCAGCGGGCGGCGATGATGCCGAAGCGATACCCGATGCCTGGGCGAAGCGGGTTGCGGCGGCCTTTTCGTCGTCCCAGGCCGCGGGACTTTTCGCGCTCGCCGCCACGCGGCCGGAAGCGCCACCACCGTCGCCGGAGTTGTCTTTTTGGCGGGACTTCGCCTGCAGCTACCTGACCCAACTCTGCCGCACGCCCGAGTCCGCCGGAAACCGGATCGACCCGGTCGAGCCGCCGCCTGAATCCGCGCTCGCGGCCCTGATGCTTTCTGCGCCGCTCATGCAGGGCGGAGAGTACCTGAGCGTTGAGGTCTTCCAAAACATTTGGACGGAGCTTGACGCATGGGTTCGAAAAGAGATCGCCGGGACGGCAGACGGGTTGTCCGGGTGGTTGAAACAACAGGCCCCGATGTGGCGCCAGGTGGGGCGCGTTTGTTTCCACCTGGCGGATAACAAGCAGGACCCCGATCTGCCCTTCGCCTTCCTCGCCACCTATGCACCCAGCCTCTCCAAGGCCGGGCGGGTGCAGTATCAGCCGCTGGGCAAAGCCCTGCAGGAATATGCGGGCGAGGGCAACCGGAAAGCGCTGATCAACCTGCTGTCGCCCGTGTATCGGGCATCCGAACAGATCGATTTTGTGAAGGACCTGGTCGACTCCGGCGATATTTTCCACCCCCTGGCGTGGAGCCCGGCCGAAGCCCACCGTCTTCTCAAAAGCCTGCCCCTGTTAGAAGCCTCCGGCCTCCTGGTGCGGCTGCCGGACTGGTGGCGCAAACGCCCCCGCCCGCGCGTGACCGTAACCATCGGCGAGAAAAGACAGAGCCGGTTCGGCGCCGACGCGATGCTGGATTTCAAAGTCGGCCTGGCCCTTGGAGACCGCCAGTTGACCGAAAAGGAATGGCACGAGCTCATGGCGTCGGAGGACGGGCTTGCATACGTGAAGGGGCAATGGGTCGAGGTCGACCGCGAGAAGCTCTCCCAAGCCCTTGCGCACTGGAAGCGGGTGGAGGCCACGGCCGCCGGAGAGGGGATCTCGTTTATCCAGGGCATGCGCCTCCTGGCGGGAGCGCCGGCGACGTTGGACGGGGGCGCTGCTTTACCGGGCGAAGACCGCGAATGGGCCTTTATCGACGCGGGCAAATGGCTGTCGGATGTTCTGTCGGGCCTGCGCGATCCGGACGGATTGGTTTCCCGCGGGCGCATCACGGATTTCCGCGGGACGCTTCGCCCCTACCAGGAGGCCGGACTCAACTGGCTCCAGTTTCTGTCATCCCTCGGCCTCGGTGCCTGCCTCGCCGATGACATGGGACTGGGCAAGACCGTTCAAGTCTTGTCGCTCCTGTTGACCCTGAAGCAGGACACGCCACCCGGCAAACCCTCGCTTCTGGTGCTTCCGGCATCGCTCCTGGCGAACTGGAAGGCCGAGATGAAGCGCTTTGCGCCCACCATTGAAGCCGCTTTCATCCATCCCTCGGAGACCGACAAAACAGCCATTGCCGCCGCAGCCCGGGGGCCGGATGCGCTTCTTGCCAAAACCGATGTGGTCCTCACCACCTACGGCATGCTCCCAAGGCAGCCGTGGCTGCTCGATGTGGACTGGCGGCTGGTTATCCTGGACGAAGCCCAGGCGATCAAGAACCCCTCGACGGCCCAGGCCAAAACGATCAAACAGCTCAAGGCGAAGGCCCGGATCGCTCTGACCGGCACGCCGGTCGAAAACCGGCTCTCCGATCTCTGGTCGCTGTTTGACTTTCTCTGTCCGGGCCTGCTCGGTTCGGCTGCCCGATTCAAGAAATTCGTCAAGGGTTTAGAGGCAAGGGAGCATGACCGCTACGCCCCGCTGCGGAACCTGGTCCGGCCCTATGTCCTGCGGCGGATGAAGACCGACAAGCGCATCATCGCGGATTTGCCCGACAAGACCGAGATGAAGGCCTTCTGCGGCCTGGCGCGAAAACAGGCCTTGATCTATTCCCGGTTGGTGGAGGAGCTCGCGGCGGCGCTCAAGGGGCTGGATGGGATAAAACGGCGCGGCCTGGTGCTGGCCTACCTCATGCGACTCAAGCAGATATGCAATCACCCCAGCCAGCTTTTAGGCGACGGCGGATACGAACCGGTTGACAGCGGCAAGTTCGAGCGGCTCAGGGGCATCTGCGAGGAAATCGCCTCCCGGCAGGAAAAGGCCCTCGTCTTCACCCAGTTCCGCGAGATGACCGAGCCCATCGCCG
>JBFYWX010000385.1:0-4637 GCA_041310825.1 Desulfobacteraceae bacterium
CCGGAGAGTCAGAGGCCGGCCCGATGGTGGCGACGATTTTGGTTTTATTTGCGGCATAAGGCAAAGCAGATTCCTCCTTGGTCGGCTGAGGGCATGTGACGATCTATATCACCGCAGAGGCTCAATGGCCGCTGAGGCCCAGGTAATCCTGAATCCCGGTTCCGTAGCGAGCCATGAAGGCCCGGTCGACCTTCTGGACGGGGTTGGCCCCCAGAAAGGCGAGCACCGTCGCCAGCTCCTTGGCGCGGGTGCCGGGGTCGGCCACCTCTCTTAGGCGGGCGATATCGGCCTCGATTTCGAAATAGCGCATCTTGTCCGCCAACGCGAGCTGCCAGAAGAGCAGAAAGCCGCGCTCCGGGAAATCGACCCCGATCAGGCCGTAGCAGTAGCGCATGAACGTCCGCTCGAGCCGCTCGCGGACCGCGATCACCCCCGGCCGGGCGGCATCGAGCTCGCTCCGGCGGCAAGGCTTGCCCACCGCCTCGTAGTACATCTTGATCTTGGGCTCGGTGCCCGAGGGGCGCACCGTGACGCACAGCCGGGTCGTCGCGGGGGTGTTCTTCAGAACGAGCACCACGACGTTGCGGGCCGAGGTGTCGGTCTCGGACAGATGGGGCTGGGGATCGCCCAGCCAGCGGTCGATCTTCTCCGCCACGGCGAACTCGCCGAAGGCCTCCACCGGCGCCTGCCTAAAATGCGCCATGATGGCGGCGATCTGCTCCATGCCCTTGGCCCCGAGCAGGCGGATCTCCGTCAGGTAGTTATGGCAGTAGCCGTAGGCGGCGTAGATGTCGTCGAGCGCATCGACCAGAGTCCGCCCCTCCCGCTTCAGCTCGGCGGCGAACTCGGCGATCCACACCGCGGCCCCGGCGGCATCCTTGTCCCGGGCGTAGCTGCCGACCAGATAGCCGTGGCTCTCCTCGCAGCCGAAGAGGAAGTCTTCGATCCGTCCCTCCCGCTCCAACCGGTTCATCTCCTCGGCGACGTACTTGAACCCGACCAGCAGATCCCCGGTGCAGCGGATCCCGTTCGCCTGCGCCATCGTGTCGATCAGCGAGGTCGTGACATCGGTCTTGACGATCGTTCGGCCGGGATTCAGGCGGCCGGACGCCTTGAGCTTTTCCATGGCGTAGTGGGCGATGAGGAGGCCGATCTCGTTCCCGGTGAGAAAGCTCCACTGCCCCTTGTGGTTCACCATGATGCCGATGCGGTCCGCGTCCGGGTCGGTGCTGAGCAGGATGTCGGCCCCCGCCTCGCGGGCGAACGGCAGGCTCGCGTCGAAGGACTCCACCACCTCCGGATTGGGGATGTTGAAGGTGACGTTTTCGAAGGCCCCGCTTGGGGTCGAGGTGCGCGGGCAAAGCCGCACGTCGAAGCCCAGCTGCTGGAGGACGGGATAGACCGTGGTGAGGCCGGTACCGTGCAGGGGGGAGTAGACGATCGCAAGCTCCCGGGCCGTCGACATCGAGACCGCGCGCGCGGCCTCGTGGTAGGCGCGGTCGAGCTCCTCGCCCACGAACACGACCAGGCCCTTGGCGCAGGCCGCCTCGAAGTCCATGCGCCGGATGGCGGTCACCCGGGTCGTGACCTCGTCCACCAGGTCCTGGTCGTGCGGGGGGATCAGCTGCCCGCCATGGGCGTCGTAGACCTTTTTCCCGTTGTCGGGCGGCAGGTTGTGACTGGCGCTGAACATGTCGCCGGAGACCGCCTTCAGGTGCCGGATGGCGAAGGAAAGCTCCGGGGTGCTGCGCGGGGTCTTGAACATGTAGACCTTCAGGCCGTTGGCGGCATAGACCTCCGCGGCGGCCTGCGCGAGCCGCCGGCCGTCGAGGTCCCGAACGGGATTGGGCCGGTCCTCGGCGTAGACCCCTTTTTGGGCATAGCGGCGCACGTCGAAGGCCAGCACGACCCCCCGCCGCCGGGCCGCCTCGCCGTACTGCGCGAGCAGGTACTGGCTGTGACCCTGGGCGGAGGCCTGGATGGTCCAGGGGTTGATGCGGTTGGGGCCCACCCCGACCGGCCCCCGGCGGCCGCCGGTCCCGAAGGGGATGACCGGGTAGAAGGAATACAGCAAAACGCCCCACTTGCCGGCTTCGATCAGGTAATGGATCTGGGGCGCGTACGCTTCGAAGGCCGGCTCGCTCAGCCAGCGCTGCAGATGCCCGAGGGCCTTTGCCTTCACGCTGTCGGAGACGTCCAGGCCGGCGATGCCGTCTCTGGCTCTGGCGAAAATGTCCATGCGATCGAGTTGATTCCTTTCTTGGCAGTCGCTCTTTCTGGAATTATACCTTGATTCGCGCTTCACAAATTGTATAATTAAAGAGTTATAGTTCAGATATCGGATTCACCTTCGACTTGTCAACCGCAGGGTGTTTTTTATTTGATGGAGTCTGTGTGATGACGGAAACATCCGGATCCCCCCCGTCCACCCTCCCGGAGGCCGGCGGCGTCAACGGCCGCGGATGGTTGGCTTTCTTCAACCCCTTCGGGGCCTTCGCCATCCGCCTGAACAACACCTTGGGCGCCATGGCCATTTTCTTCGCACGGGCCGTGGTGCTGATCTTCCAGCCCAGGCTGGCACGCGACATCGTCCACCAGGTCTACTTCATCGGGACCCGGTCGGCGAGCATCGTGATGCTGGTGGGGTTTTTCACGGGGATGGTGCTGGGGCTTCAGCTTTACTATGTCATGAACAAATTCGGCGCGGTGGGGTTTCTGGGCACCGCGGTCGCACTGTCGTTGATCCGCGAGCTGGGCCCCGTGCTCACGGCCATCATGATCACCGCCCGGGCCGGCTCGGCCATGACCGCCGAGATCGGCATCCAGCGCATCTCCGAGCAAATCGACGCCCTGACCACGATGCGCATCGACCCGCTCGGCTACCTCATCAGCCCGCGGATCGCCGCGGCGGTCATCAGTTTCCCGATCCTGACGGCCCTCTTCGACCTGGTCGGCATCCTGGGCGGCTACGTCAGCGGGGTGATCCTGCTCGGGGCCGATTCGGGCGCCTATCTCTACCGGATCGATGCCAGCGTGGACTGGATCGACGTGCGGGGCGGATTCATCAAGTCCCTGGTGTTCGCCCTGCTGGTCATTACGATCTGCTGCTTTCAAGGATATTTCACCCATATGCGGCAGGACGGCTACGGGGCCAAGAGCGTCAGCCTCTCCACCACCTCGGCGGTGGTGATCTCCTGCGTGATGATCCTGATCAGCGACTACGTCGTCACCTCCTTTCTGCTGTAGCCGGGAGCACCCATGGAGCCGCAACCCCTGATCGAGTTTCGCAACGTCGTCAAGCGCTTCGGCGACCGCACCATTTTGGACGGGGTCAATTTCAAGGTCTACGAAGGCGAGGTGACGACGATCATCGGGCTGAGCGGCACCGGCAAGAGCGTGAGCCTGAAGCACATCATCGGGCTGCTGACCCCCGATGCGGGCGAGATCCTCTACCGGGGAAAACCGCTCGCCCGCATGCGCCGGGGGGAGTGGGACGACTACATCGGCCGCATCAGCTACATGTTCCAGAACAACGCACTCTTCGACTCGATGACAGTCTTCGAGAACGTCGCCCTGCCGCTGCGGCGCACGACCCGCTTGAGCCGCCGGGAGATCGAGCAGCGGGCGATGACCCGCATCGAACAGACCGAGCTCACGGAGGTCGCCCATAAATACCCCTCGGAGATTTCCGGGGGCATGCAGAAGCGCACGGCCCTGGCCCGGGCCCTGGTCACCGACCCTCAGGTGGTGCTCTTCGACGAGCCGACCACCGGTCAGGACCCCATTCGCAAGAACGCGATCCTACAGATGATCGCCCACTACAAGAAGACCTTCGGCTTCACGGCCGTCCTGATCAGCCACGAGATCCCGGATGTCTTCTTCATCTCCAACCGGGTGGTGGTGCTCTGGGACAAGAAGATCGCCTTCGAGGGGCCGCCGGATAAACTGGACCAATGCGACCACCCGTTCCGTGATGAAATCGTTCAAAGCCTCGCGGACCTGGCAGGGGAGCTGACCGGTTCCTACTCCCGCCGGCACTTCAAGATCCGCTACCAGACGGACCTCGCCCGCTTCGAGGGCGACGACACCTACGCGGTGCTGGTCTTCTCCTTCGAAAACATGGATGCCATCACCCAAGCGGTCAGCCACGACGCGGCCCAAAAGGTGCTGCTCTCCCTCGTCGCCTACCTGCGCAAACACTTCGGCGCCGTGGGGGGATTTTCCAGCCGCCAGACCATCAACGAGGTCGTCACCATTTTGCCCTTTTCGGACACCGCCGAGGCGGCACGCATCCTGGAGGACTTTGTCAAGGACTTCCGCCACGAGGGCATGGCCGAGGTCGCCCGCGTCTTCAGCAAAACGATTCAAGAGGATGCGTGCTTCGATTTCACGATCTCGGTCGGCATGGCGCAGGGGCAACCGCAGGTCGAAATCGAATCCATCATCGATCCCGCCCGGTTCAACAAACCGACCATTTCGAACTTCCAGTGCGAAACCCCAAGGGAGCGCTCATGACGAAATACTCCAAGGAGACCGCCGTCGGCGTATTCGTGGTCATCGGGCTGGCCGCCATCGGCTACCTCACGATCCAGCTGGGGGATCTCAGCGTGATCGGAGGGGGCAACACCTATCCGCTG
>JBFYWX010000471.1:0-5242 GCA_041310825.1 Desulfobacteraceae bacterium
GAGCATCCCGCCGGGGGCCGGCAGGGCCTCGAAGATCGTGGCGCGGATGCCCCGGCGCGCGAGGTGGTAGGCGCAGGACAACCCCGCCGGGCCGGAGCCGATGATGGCCACCGTTTCGGGCCGGGGCGGCGCGCAGGCGATCGCGATCTCCCGCGGGTCGGCCTGGTCGGCCGCGAGCCGCTTCAGGTCGCGGATCGCCACCGGGTGGTCCTTTTCAGCCCGCCGGCAGGCGTCCTCGCACCCGTGGGGGCAGATGCGGCCCAAGACCCCGGGCAGGGGCAGGTCTTCCATGATGATGGCCAGGGCCTCCCGGTACTTGCCCTCTTTGACCATCTGAACGTAGCCCTGCACGTTCAGACCGGCCGGGCATGCCAGGCGGCAGGGGGCCTTGTCGGCCTTGTGGATCGCGAAGGCGCCCGGGATGGCCTGGGCATACTGCTTGAACGCCGCCCGCCGGGTGGAAAGCCCCTCGTCGTATTCGTTGGGCAGCGGGACGGGGCAGACCTTGGCGCACTCGCCGCAGCTCGTGCACTTGGCGGGGTCGATGAAACGCGGGCGCTCAAGAACCTTGGCGCTGAAGCGGCCCGGGCCGCCCTCCAGTGACAGTACTTCCGCCTGGGTGATGATCTCGATGTTGCGATGCCGGCCGACCTCGACCAGTTTGGGCGAGATGATTCACATCGCGCAGTCGTTGGTCGGGAAGGTCTTGTCCAACTGGGACATCATTCCGCCGATGGCGGACTGCTTCTCGACCAAATAGACGTAATAGCCCGAGTTGGCCAGGTCCAGAGCGGACTGCATGCCGGCGATGCCCCCACCCACCACCATGACCGCCCCGACCGGCGCCGCCGCGGTTTTTTCGTCAGACATAACCTGTTCCATCATCCCCCCTTGGTCGTTTCCGAAATCCGTCGGACGTCTTTGTTCCCATGGTTGGCTCCCGAGCCGACCGACCGACGGGCCGACCGGCGACCGTCTGCTAGACGGCTTCAACGATATCGGGCAGCTTGTGCTCCCAGCCGAGGGTAGAGAGCATCACCCCTCTGAACCCTTCGGCCTTGAGGCGCGCCACCATCTCGATCGCGATGCGCACGCACTCCCGCACTTTTTCGGGAGAACGCTGGATGCGCTCGATGATTTCCGGTGGAATGAATATGTGGGGCATGTTGCGTTCGATGTAGCGGGCCATGCCCAGGGACTTGAGCAGCAGCACGGTCGGCAGAACGATGGTCTGCTGCGGGTCGATCCGCCGCATGAAGGGCCGGATCAGTTCGAGGTCGAAAAGGGGCGGGGTGATGACGAACCGGGCGCCTGCGGCCGCGAGCGCGGCCGTCTCCTCCGCTTCGAGCTCGGCCGATCGTCCGCGGCCTCCGGCCTGGGTGGTGGTGCCCACCAGGAACTTCGGTGCGCCGTTCAGCTCGACCCCCGCCATGTCCCGTCCGGCGGCGAGCCCCTGGATGACCTTAAGCAGTTCGATGGGGGAGATGTCGTGCACGGCGCGGGCCTGGTGGTGGTCGCCAAAACTGGGGTCCTCCCCACCGACGACGATGACGTTGCGGATCCCGCAGGCGCCCGCTCCCAAGAGGTCGCCTTGGAGGGCGAGCCGGTTGCGGTCCCGGCAGCATACCTGCATGACGGCCTCCATGCCCTGTTCTCGGAGCACCATCGCCCCTCCCAGGGCGCTCATGCGCATCACTGCCTGGTTCATCTCCGGGACAAGAAAGGCCGCTACCCGATCCTTGACCCGCTTGGCGTGGCCGATCATCTCGGCGACATTCACCCCCTTGGGGGGTTCCATCTCGGCAATGATCACAAACTCGCCTGAGTCGAACCGTTGCTCCAGCGTCATCGAAGGGTCCTCCCTCCATTCGCGGAAATCAGGGTCTGAAATGCAACGGGTCGCCATTTTCCCGGCATCCCGCCCACGACCCGGTTCAGCAACAGCCGTGCCGACAGCCGCAGGCAGAGGCGGTGCGTTCATTTTATAAAACGATTTAAATTGGTTGTGATGTTATCGACCGCGGATAAATTTCCGATCCATTCGCTTGAAATTCCCGGCCAAGTATGCCAAAGTGGCTTATATTTAAACTTTAATGTTCAAATTCAGATGGTTGTGTAAATATGCCAAAAAGGCAGCTCCCAGAATGGAACAGGTGATGCCGCATGGGCTCCCGGATCCTCCTCGTTGATGACGATCACGACTATCTGGAGCTGGTGAAAAACCGGGTCCGGACCGGTGGGTTTCCCGAGGTCGAGGCATTTGACGACCCGCTCGCAGCCCTGGCGCTTTTCGAGTCGGAGGCGGACTTCGATGTGGCCCTGATCGACGTGGGGATGCCGGAGCTGGACGGGCGCGAGCTTCTCGCCGCGATCAAGCGGTACAGCCCGTGGACCGAGTGCATCATGGTCACCGCCGTCAACGATGCGCGCACGGCGGTTCAGTGCTTGCGGGAAGGGGCCTATGACTATCTGGTGAAGCCGGTTTCCGAGGATGATCTGCTGTTTGCGGTCAAGCGGGCCCTGGAGAGAAAGCGCCTGCTCGACATCCTGCACATCGAACGCAGCCGGCGAGCGCCGGTGTTCGATCAGCCCGAGGCGTTCGAGGAGATTCTAACGCGCTCGGTACCCCTGCTGCGGGTGCTCAAGGAGGCCGAGTTGCACGCCGCGAGCGATGTGCCCATCCTGATCACCGGTGCGAGCGGGACGGGCAAGGAACTCCTGGCGCACGCTATTCACCGGGCGAGCCCCCGGCGTCATCAGATGTTCCTGCCGGTCAACATGGCGGCCCAGACCGGGGAGCTCTTCGAAGCCGAATTCTTCGGCCACACCAAGGGCGCTTTCACCGGGGCCGAGCGCGACCGCCCGGGCCACCTCCGGCACTGCGAGCACGGCACCCTCTTCCTGGACGAGATCGGCAACCTGCCGCCGGGCTTGCAGGGCAAACTGTTGCGGGTGCTCCAGGACGGCGAGTACACCCCGCTCGGAAGCTCCGCCCCCCGGCGGGCCGACGTGCGCTTCGTGGCGGCGACCAACGAGGATCTGGATCACCTCGTGGCCGGCAACCGCTTCCGCCGCGACCTTTATTACCGGATCCGCGGCAGCTGGCTCCATCTGCCGCCACTTAAGGAGCGCTGCGAGGATATCCCGCTTTTAATCGACCATTTTTTGAAGGAGCTGGGCCCGGGTGCGGCCACGGCCGGCCTCGACCCTGCCGCACGGGATGCCCTCATGGCCCACGAGTTTCCGGGCAACGTGCGCGAGCTCAAGTCCATCCTGCAAGCCGCCGTCAACCTGGCGCAGGGGCGCAGGATCACCGTCGCGTGCCTTCCGGGGCAACTGCGCCGGCATCACCTGGATGCCCCCACCCCGGGCCTGAAGCGCGGCTCAGCCGTTCTGCCCCTGGCCGATGTCGAAAAAGAACACATCCTTACCGTGTATGCAGGGCTTGACCGCAACAAGGTGCGGGCAGCGCGCGCCCTGGGCGTCGGACTGAACACGCTGCGGCGCAAGCTGAAAGGCTACGGGGTTGACTGAAACCGTTCGGAAATTATTCACTTTTCTTCTCCCTAATTTTCTTGACACGCCCCTGGTTTGGGGGCATAATCGTCACCTTGGCGTTTTAGCCGGATCCGACCCCTCTCTGAGGGCCGCAGCGTGTGCGATTCCTGGATCCGGGCGGCGGCCCACCCCAACGCCTTGAACCCCGGCGGATGCATGACCTTCCGCCCACTGTTGAGGAGAACAAATGGCATCAGCCCCAAAAATCAAAAGCGGATCGGTGATGGTGGTCGGCGCCGGGATCGCCGGCATGCAGGCCTCCCTGGACCTGGCGAACTCCGATTTCAAGGTCTACCTGGTGGACAAACTGCCCGCCATCGGCGGCATGATGGCCCAGCTGGACAAGACCTTTCCCACCAACGACTGTGCCATGTGAGTGATCTCGCCCAAACTGGTCGAGGTCGGCCGGCACACCAATATCGATCTGCTCACCTATTCCGAACTGGTTGAACTGAAGGGCGAACCCGGGAACTTCACCGCGGTCGTGCGCAAGGAGGCCCGATACGTCGATTTGGCCAAGTGCACGAGCTGCGGGGAGTGCGCCAAGGTCTGCCCGATCGAAACCGTCAACGACTACGACGAGGGACTCTCAAAGCGCAAAGCCATTTTCAAGCAGTATGTCCAGGGCATGCCGGGCGCCTATGCCATCGCCAAGCGCGGCACGGCCCCCTGCAAGGTGACCTGCCCGGCGCATGTGAGCATCCAGGGCTACATCGCCCTGATCAACCAGGGCAAGTACAAAGAGGCGCTCGAGCTCTTCCGGGAGGACCATCCCTTCCCGGCGGTCTGCGGCCGGGTCTGCCACCACCCCTGCGAGCAGATGTGCACCCGAAGCGACGTGGACCAGCCGCTCGCCATCCGCGAGCTGCACCGGTTCCTGGCCGACTATGAACGGCGCCAGGGCGAGCCGGCGGTTCCGGCCGTGCCGGAGGAGAAGCGCCCCGAAAAAGTGGCCGTGATCGGCGCGGGGCCGGCCGGGCTCACCGCCGCTTATTATCTCGTCAAACAGGGCTATTCGGTCACGGTGTTCGAGAAGCTCCCGGTCGCGGGCGGCATGATGGCCGTGGGGATCCCGGCCTACCGGCTGCCGCGCGATGTCCTCAACCTTGAGATCGACATCATCCGGCGCATGGGGGTCGAGATCCGCACCGGGGTCACCTTCGGCCGGGACGTGACGCTGGAGAGCTTGAAGCAGGACGGGTTCAAGGCCACCTTCCTTGCCATCGGCCTGCACGGGGGCCGCCGGCTGGGGGTCGAGAACGAGGATATGCCGGGCGTGCTGCAGGGCGTGGACTTCCTGCGGGATGCCGCCCTAGGCCGAACGGTTGAGATCGGCCAGGACGTGCTGGTGGTCGGGGGCGGCAACGTGGCCGTCGATGTGGCCCTGACCGCGAAGCGGCTGGGGGCGAAGAACGTCACCCTGGTCTGTCTGGAGCGGCGCGAGGAGATGCCCGCCTGGACGCACGAGATCCAGGAGGCGCTCGAGAGCGACGTCAAGATCGTCAACAGCTTCGGGCCCAAGGCCTTTTTCATCGACAAGGGCAAACGCGTCTCGGGGATCGAGTTCAAGACCTGCACCGCGGTCTTCGACGCGAACAAGCGCTTCAACCCCCAGTACGACGAGGGCGCTTGCACGCCGATGTTTGCCGACACGGTGATCGTGGCCATCGGCCAGAGCACCGAC
>JBFYWX010000495.1:0-3591 GCA_041310825.1 Desulfobacteraceae bacterium
CGCCAAGGCCTTCTCGAATTTCCTGTTGAGATCCATACTCAGGCTGACGGCCTCGTTGAGTAGGATCGACACCTCCCCCTTGGAATCGGCTGCGGCTTTTTCCGCCCAGTCGCCGTACGTCTTCGCGTGCTCCTGATTGTGCCGGATCCAATGCTCCAGCAGTTTGATCAGCTTATCATCGAGAGAAAGCTCGGCCGGGTGGCCATGGTCATGATGATCGTCGTGGTCGTATTGGCTCATGGCGATTTGTTGTCAGGGTTTGGTGATGTTTGGTGAAGGTTGAAAGCCAGAAATAAGCCTTACGGACCGCAACACGATCCCCTTCTAATTTTAGGCACTTTAGACATTTTAGGCACTATAGGCACTGCCCTTCATGTATAAATCACATTGACCGGCAGCGGCGGGTACTTCCAGACCCCCGGCTTGGGCAGAATATGCTGCTCGCCCACCGCAAGCCAGTTCAGGTCCGGCTTGACGTCGCGCAGTTTACCGTCCTCAGGCGCCCGGGCATGGTACGTTCGGGAATAGGTCGCCTGGACGATGCACACCCGCTCGCTTCCTTCCCGGGCCACGACGTAATATTTCTTGACCTTGTGGGGGGAGAGGCCGTTTTGGGCGGCAATCTCTTCCAGGTCGGCTTTCAGGAATTTCATCAGCACCAGCCGGGCGATCCCGCGTTCGGAGATGCGAATCAGCGCGCGCGAACCGCTGCTGCTGGCATACACCGTGGTGATGCCGGGCACCCGGCGCAGATACTGGGCTGCCACGATCGCGGCCGTGCGCCGCCCGCCCGCCATGACCGGCTGACCGTAGTATTCGAACAGCTTGCGCTGGAGGTCTTCAGCGCATTTTTCGCCCTTTTCGTAAATCTCTTTCGAGATGTAGCGCAGGTTGCGCGCGAGGTCCTCAGCGGCATCGCTGATCGGCCAGTCGATCCGGACGTGGTAGTGCGAAAGATGGTACCGGCTGTGGGAGTGGCTCACCGGGTCGCGCTGGATAAGCAGGGCATAATCGACCGGCAGCAGCGACCGGATGAAATTTCGAAAATGGATCGATTCCAGGTAGCGCCAGTTGCGGTCGTATTTGCCGAGTTGGGGCAGGCTCTGGGCGCGCAGAAGGTTCACCTTGGTGGTGCGGTTCTCCTCGAAAAACCGGATGTACTTCTTGTGCTCGGGGGGGATGGCGTCCTCGACGAAGACGACGAGAAAGGAGTTGTGCAGCTCGTATTCCTGATCCGGTATCCGGGCGCGCGGCTTCAGCTCCCGCTTTTCCACAAACGGGTAGGGCGTCTGGTGGCTGATAAAATTGTGGTAGGACTCGATCAGCGAATACTGGATGAGAAACTGGTCGAGGTCATCGCGCAGGAGTTCGTAGTAGGAACGCCTGAGTCTGTCGGCAAGGCTCAAGGCCTCGCGGTAGTTCCAGAATGCCAATGGCCTCTCCTCTGAGTATTTACAAAAGCCGCGCAACGCCGGATCACAGCCTTCGGCGCAGTTTTTCAACACCCTGGTACAACGATATCACACTCAAAAGCAGAGATAAAGCGGCAGTTCACAGATCTCGGCCGTCGGGAGGCCGGTTTACTTCCTTTTTTGTCTTTCCATCCAGCGGTAGAGAGCATCCCGGTACAAGAAACCGAAGAGCACGAACAGGAGGGAAAGCACGGTGATGATCACGAAAGAGATGTAATCCTTGTCGTAGATCGACGCCCCCTGCAGGCTCAGGGCCAGAGTGCCGGGGATCCTCCCCACCGTGGTCACGACGAAAAAGACGCTAGTGGGAAGGCTGGTCAGCCCTAGAATCATGCAGAGGTAGTCTTTGGGGAAGCCGGGGACGAGGTACATGAGAAAGATCACCAGCACCCCCTTGTATTGGACGAGGCGGTTGAACTTCTGATACATCTCGCTGCCGGCGAACCGGCGCACAAACCGCTCGCCCAGCAGGCGACCGATAGCGAAATTGAGCATGGACCCCGCGGTCAGCGCGACCGTGGACATCAGGAACCCGCTCAGGGCGCCGAAGGCGTAGCCCCCGAGCAGGCCGGTCACCTCTCCGGGGATGGGCGCAAACAGCACCTGCCCGACCTGCAGCCCCATGAAAATAAGCGGCGCCCACCAACCGTAGTCGACCACGAACTGCCGCACGACCTCGCGGTCGCACACCAGGTCGTAGCAGGTCATCAGTTGGTTGCGAATCCCCGGGACCAGAAGGAACAGAAAGAGCGACGACATCAGCAGGAGCACCACCACGATGACGATCAACGACTTTCCCATGTTAGCAGCCGTCTCGCGCCATTCGACCCGCCCCGCATCTGCCCAGCGCCAACCGTTCGATCTGTTTGTGCATTAGCGCCACAGGTTCACCAGCCTTCTCAGGCGCAACCAGCACCCGTTTTTTTCTTTTTGCCGTTCCAGCCCCTTCTGCCGGGCCCAGCGATTCAGGAACCCCACCTGCCCGGCCTCGTAAGCCCGGGCCAACCGCTCCTCGTGCACGGCAAGGCCCTGCTGCCCCTGGACCGCCGCCCGCAGGCATTCGGTCTTCACCGCGCAACCGAGGCAGGCGGGCGGCGTGTGCCGCAGCCCATCCTCCCCGAGGGGAAAAACCGCCTCCAGCCGGGCAAAGCACTCCGGTAGTGTCTGTGAGTTAAGATCGGCCATACCTCAGATCCGCTTTAGCGGTTTGCCTCGAACTCTGAATTCAACCGCGCCATGTGGCCTTGGTCCGCGAAGCTGAAATAACGGCTGTCGCCGATGATCAGATGCTCGTGGACCGTGATGCCCATGATGCGTCCCGCAAAAACCAGCTGGCGCGTAATGGCCAAATCCTCGGCGGATGGCCGGGGTTCACCGGACGGGTGGTTGTGGGCGAAAATAAGTGCCGCCGCATGGTGCTGGAGCGCGGCTTTGATCACCTCCCGGGGGTAGACACTGCTGGCAGTCAAGCTCCCCTCGGAGAGCGTTTCCATCGCGATAACCCGGTTCTTCGAGTCCAGAAAAATCACCATGAAACATTCACGCGTCTTGTCCCGGATGGATGTGTTCAGGTAATTGAACAGTTCCCGGGAATTGGCGACGACGTCTTTGCCGATCACCTTTTTTGCAAGATAACGCTCCGAAACCGCCTTGGCCAGCCGGATACCGAACGAATTAATCGGACCGATGCCCGGAATCTCCCGAAGTTCCTCAACGCTGGCTTCCAAGACGCCCTGGAGTGTCTTGAACCGTGTCAGGGCGGTCTTGGCAGCTTCTTTACAGTCCTTGCGCGGGGTGCATAGTGTCAGGAGCAGTTCGATCACCTCGTAGTCGAGGAAGCCGTCCAGCCCACCCGTCAGGAAGCGCTCCCGCAGCCGCCCGCGATGACCTGCGCCCTTGTGGGTCGTTTTATCCGACATCGTTAAAACCCATCTGATTTTTTTCCCGCCATCGGCGGGAAAAAAGGAAACGCAGAAGTTGACCTTTTCACGAAGTCGTCAAGGTTGAAGAAGCTATCAACGCCCGGATGGCCAAGCTCTAAGTCTCTCTCGGTTACACCGAACTCATTTTCTCGGGCATGGCTGTTGGCTCCAATAGATCGTCGAGATCGGACGAGCGT
>JBFYWX010000514.1:0-6606 GCA_041310825.1 Desulfobacteraceae bacterium
ACCCCCTCGGTGGTCGCCGTCACCGAGAGCGGTGAGCGGCTTGTCGGTCAGATCGCCAAGCGCCAAGCCATCACCAATCCCGAGAACACGGTGTTCGGTGTGAAGCGCCTGATCGGGCGCAAATACGTCTCGAAAGAGGTCCAGTACGACAAAAAAGTACTGCCGTACCGGATCGACGAGGCCTCGAACGGCGACGCCCGCCTGACGATCCGCAGCAAGCCGTATAGCCCGGCTGAGATCTCCTCGTTCATCCTGGCGTTTATCAAGAAATACGCGGAGGACTACCTGGGGGAAAAAGTGACGGACGCCGTCATCACGGTTCCGGCCTACTTTGATGACAGCCAGCGCCAGGCCACCAAGGACGCGGGTAAGATCGCGGGTCTGAATGTGCTGCGCATCATCAACGAACCCACCGCCGCCGCGCTCGCCTACGGCATGGACAAAAAACGCGAAGAGAAAATCGCGGTCTTCGATCTGGGCGGGGGCACGTTCGACATCTCCGTGCTCGAAATCGGCGAGGGGGTCTTCGAGGTCAAGGCCACCAACGGGGACACCCACCTGGGGGGCGACGACTTCGACATGCGCCTGATCACTTACCTGGCGGATGAGTTCAAGAAAGACCAGGGGATCGACCTGCGCAACGACAAGATGGCCTTGCAGCGCTTGAAGGAGGCGGCGGAGAAGGCCAAGGTCGAACTGTCCACCTCCATGGAGACGGACATCAATCTGCCCTTCATCACTGCGGACGCCAGCGGGCCCAAGCACATGAACCTGAAGATCACCCGTGCCAAGCTCGAGGGACTGGTGAGCGGCCTGCTCGACAAACTGGAAGAACCGTGCCGGACCTGCATGAAGGACGCGGGGCTGAGTCCGCGCGAAATCCACGAGGTGATCCTCGTCGGCGGCATGACGCGCATGCCCGCGGTTCAGGAACGGGTGCGCCGCATCTTCGGCAAGGAGCCGAACAAGGGGGTCAACCCGGACGAGGTGGTGGCCGTGGGGGCCGCCATCCAGGGGGCCGTTCTGAAGGGCGACGTCAAGGACGTGTTGCTGCTCGACGTGACGCCGCTTTCACTCGGCATCGAAACCCTGGGCGGTGTCATGACCAAGCTGATCGAGAAGAACACCACCATCCCGACGCGCAAGAGCCAGGTGTTCTCGACCGCAACGGACAGCCAGCCCGCGGTGTCGATCCACGTGCTCCAGGGCGAACGCGAAATGGCCGCCAACAACAAGACGCTGGGCCGGTTCGAACTCGTGGGCATCCCTCCGGCACCGCGCGGGGTGCCGCAGATCGAAGTCACCTTCGACATCGATGCGAACGGGATCGTGAACGTTTCGGCCAAGGACAAGGCCACGAGTAAGGAGCAGTCCATCCAGATCACCGCCTCCTCGGGATTGAGCAAGGAGGAGATCGAGAAGATGGTCAAGGACGCCGAGGCCCACGCCGAGGACGACCACAAGAAGCGGGACCTGGTCGAGGCCCGCAACCAGGCCGACACCCTCATCTACTCGACGGAACGCTCGATCAAGGACTTGGGGGACAAGGTGGACGCGGCCACCAAGACCAAGGTGCAGGAGGCGATCGACCAACTGCGCAAAGCCATGGACGGCGAGGACAAAGATGAGATCCGGCGGTTGAGCGAGGAACTCACCAATGCCTCCCACAAGCTGGCCGAAGCCATGTACCAGCAGGCCTCCCAGGCCGAGGGCCGCGCGACCGGCGCCGGCGCGGAGGGGGCGGTGGGCGGCGCCAAAGCCGCGACGCCCGAAGAGGACGTCGTGGATGCGGATTTCGAAGAGGTCAAGGACGACAAAAAATAGCGGGAGCAGGCGTTGCTCTCCCATCTGATCCCGCGCGGCGTTCGCCCCGCGGGATTTTTTTTAGGAGGAGGTGCCATGGACGTGAAGAAAATCCTCTGGCCGACGGATTTTTCCAGAATCGCCGAGAAGGCCCTGCCCCACGTGAAATCGCTGACCGAGAAATACGGTGCGGAAATTCACGTCCTCTACGTGATCGAGGACGTGGCCCATCACGACGGGTGGTACGGGGCGTTCGAGGACAAGCGGGTGAAGGAACTCATGGAGCATGCCGGTAAGTCCGCCACCCGTCGCTTGTCCCAGATCTGCGAGAAATACCTGGATGGCTGCCCGCTCTACATCAAGCATGTGGCCGTGGGCGACCCGGCTCGCGAAATCCTAAAACTGATCGACACGGAAGGGGTGGACCTGGTGGTCATGGCGAGCCACGGGGAGAAGGGCAATTTCCGTTTCGGAAGCGTGGCGGAAAAGGTGATGAAGAACTCCCCGGCGCCGGTGACGATCATCCCGGTGGATACCACTGCCTGACGGCCGGGTCCGATCCCCCCCGATCTGAAAAGGACCGGGCGCGGAGCGGACCGGCCTCGCCCGGGTCGCTTCGCGGCGATGCGCCGGGGGGATCACCCGCCGGAGGTTTGAGGGAAGGCGGTGTTGGCATAAAGATACTCCACCTTCTCCTTGTGCTTGAGCTCCTCGTTGGCCATCCGCAGCAGGATGTCCCGGGCCTCGCCCGCCGGGTGCTGCTCCGCCAGTTCCCGGTAAAACGCATGCGAACGCGCCTCCCGGTGGGCGGCGAGGAGAAAGACATCCTCGCGGCGCGCCGCCTGGGAGCGATCGGGCTCCTGTTGATGCTCGGCGATGCGGTAATACACCACATCGCTCATCCGCAGCGGCTCCGCCCCGTAGCCGCCGGCGCGGTAGCTGACCAGAAACGCCCGGTGCCTCTCCTCCTCGGCGGCCATCCATGCCAGGGTCTCCTGAACGGCCGCATCCCCGGCTTGGCCGTGAAGGTCCATGTAAAAGCGGTGGGCCTCCTCCTCGCGTCGGATGGCCGTGTCGATCAGGGCCGTCAGGTTCTTGTCCATACAACGCTCTCCTTTTGCGGCTTGCGTGCGTCACGGCCCTGCGCCGTCGATCGGCGCCCGGAGGGCCCGGCGGCGCACCCGTTGGAGCACGGCGCCGAATAGAAGCAGGTACAGGGTCGCCGCGCCGAAAGACAACAGAGTCCCCCAGCCCACCCCCACCGAGGGGTACAGGGCCGCGACCGCGACGGTGTAGGCCATCAACGCCCCGATCCCCAGGGGGAAGTTCTTGATGATCGTGTGCACCTGGCTTTTACCATAGGTCATGTGCACGATCAACATCAACGGGAACAAGGCGATGGGGAAGGCCGCAAAGAGCCCGGCCCAGGCGGGGCCCACGGCCCGGGCCGCCCCGGTGACGGCGATGATCATGAGCGCGGCCAGCCCCGCGCGCAGGGCCAGGACCGCCCAGGTGAAGCGCACGCTGCGGGCGATCGGCACGTTTTCAATCCGGCGGAAGAGAAACACGAAGACGAAGACGGAGGCGAGCGGCATGAGAAGGGCGCCGGCCGCCGAAAACGGTATGAGATGCAACACCACGCTCGCCCCGAAATAGGCGCCAAGGGCCCCGAGCGAGGAGATCAGGATGCCGCGCTGGGGCAGTGCCGCGGAGACGCGGAAATAGACATAGACAAAGAGCTGCAAGGCCACCAGACCGACCTGGGTGTAGACCGCGCTCTCGCCGGCGAAACCGGGACCGATCTCCACTCCCATGAAAAAAAGCGCGATCGCCGCCCCCAGGGGATAACCGGAGAGGACCCCCGCAACCCGCGGGCTCACCCGCTCGGCCACGGCGGAGAGGGTGAGCACCGTTACGATCGTCACCACGAGCTTGCTGATCCAAAGCAGGCTCATGCGGCGGCAGGTCCCCTCTCGGCGCGGAGGCGCTGTGCCTGGGCGACCGCCTCCCAGGCGGTCGCCATCGCCAGCCCCGACCCGCATTTCATGCGCATCCAGTCCTGGTGCGCGAGGATCGACCCGGCGGCGAAGAGTTGCGGATGGGCCGCGCGGCCGGAGGCATCCAGCGGCCGGAACGATGCGTCGACGTCGATCCCGGCGCGGTTCACGGGGTGGCCGCGCGGGTCGAGGAAATCCGCGCGGTGCCATTCCTCACGCCCGACGGGCTGGTGAACCGGAAGGTCGAAGAGGGTCTCGCGCACCCGGTGCCGATCCGCCGCGAGGCCGCCGCCCATGAAGCGGCCGGTGGCGAGGATCACCGCGGGCGCGTGGACCGTCACCTCCGGCTCGCTGCGCCCGACCTCCAGCCGAAACTCCCCGGCCCGCGACCGGGAGGCGCGAAACACCCGGTTTTCGAGGTAGAGCATCACCCCCTGCGCCGCGAGCCCCCTTTCAAAGGCCTCTTTCAACCGCAGCCCGGCGACACCGGGCGGCATGGTGGGGATTTCGAACACCGGCAGCCCCAGACGCGCTTCGATCGCCGCCAGCACCGCCGCGGGCCGCGAGACCCCGAGGACGGCGGGGAGCCCCACGGCCTGAACCCCCTCCAGGTGCGGACGAAGGGCCTTAGCCAGGCTGTGGCGATGGGTGTCGAGCTCGAGGCTTCGCGCCAGGCGCTCGGCGAACACCTCCCCGGCCCCTTGCACGCCGGGCAGCACCAGACGGGTGGTCTTAAGCCCCGGCCAGGCCCCTCCGGCCGCCTCGGCGATCTGCCGGGCGCTGAAGCCCTTCAGCCCCTGGATGTCCGCGAGCAGGCACGGCCGGCGGTCTTCGCGGGCCTCGATGCCGGCCCAGTAGCTCAGGGGCACCCGGTAGGTGGTCTTGAGGGTGCCGAGCGAGGTCACGACCGCGACGTTGCGATGCGGCCGGCCGCGGTAGGGCAAACCGTTGGCCTCGAGGAACCCCACGACCTCATCGAAGGCGGAGCGGATGGCGTCGATGGAGAGGCGTGCGTAGGGGTGCTGCGGCAGATCGCGCACCAGAGCGGCGACGCCGGCCCAGGGGTCGTCCCACACCCGGCCCTCCTCCACCGGGTGGACGCCGAGGAGATCGAGCAGCCCCGTGGCGAAGATGATCTCCCCGGTTCGGCCGACCAGCGTGGTGGCCAGGCCGCGGCGGGCCGCAAAGAGGGCCGCGGACATCCCCGCCATGCCGGTGCCGACGACGCACAGATCGCAGGAGACCCGGGGGCGATCGCTCATGACCCGCCCTCCAGCTCGAGCCCGAAATAGCCGCAGTGGAGCGCCTCCTGCAGCTCCTCCTGGAGCAGGGCGGTGTCCCACAGAACGGGGCGCAGGCCCCGCCAGCGGGCGTTCAGGAACGCGCGCAGTTCCGCCAGGCCTCGGCGGCCGGAAAGCTCGCCCCGGTCGTAAAGGTGGGCGCTGAGGCGCACCCCGCAAAAAGCCCCCTGACAGGTGCCTTTGCCGATCCGGCTGCGCCGGCCGATGGCGGTAAGGTTCGCCGCGATCCCCTGGCGCCGAATCGCCTCGCTGATGGTCTCCACCGCGCTGGCCGGGACCATCTCGCACTCACACACGAGCAGGTCCTCCGGGTTGCCGGCCTCCATCCAGAGCCGCGGGGAGAGGCCCGCCCGGGTCCACTGGTTGGCCGCAAACGAGGGCAGGGCCGTCACCCGGGTCACTCCGGGGCGATTTACGCCGAGCCGGGCGCAGACGAGGTCAGCCGCCTTTTCCGCCATGAGGCGGAAGGTCGTGAGCTTCCCGCCGACGATGGAGGCGAAGTTGTCCAGCCCGTCGGCCGCGTGATCGCGCAGGGCAAAGCCGCGGCTCAAGGCGCGGCCCTCCGTCGGGGCGGCGGAGGGGATCAGCGGGCGCACGCCCGCATAGGCTCGAATGAAGCGGGTGTGCTCGAGGCTCGGCACCATGGCCGTGGCCGCCCGCAGGATGGTTTCGCCCTCGGCGACCGTCGGGACGATCTGATCGAGGTTCTCGATCGGGATCGAGGTGGTGCCCAGGATCGACACCGTGCCGCCGGGGACGAGAATATCGGCATCCGATGCCGGCCGCAGGCGGTTGATGACCCGGCGTGCGAGGCGCCGGTCGGTAATAAGGAGGCTGCCCTTGGAGTAGAGCAGGTTCAGTTCGGCACCGGCGAGCGCGGCCACCTCGCGGGCCCAGGCGCCGGCGGCGTTCACCACCTGCGCGGCGGCGACCACGGTCTCCGCGCCGCTTGGCGCATGCACGAGGCGCACCTGCCGGATGCGTCGGTCGCGGCACTCGAAGCCGGTCACGCGGGTGTTAAGCATCACCTGCGTGCCATGGTCCATGGCATCCGTCAGGTTGTCGAGTGCGAGCTGGAAGGGATCCACTGCGGCGTCCGGCACCTGGTAGGCCGCCGTCAGCCGCTCGGAGAGAACGGGCTCGAGCGCCAGCGCCTCCGCCGGGCTGAGCGTGCGCGCCTCTATCCCGCAGCGCGCGCAGAGGCCGGGGAAATCGGCGATATGCCCCTCATCGTCCCCCGCGACCGCGACGAAGAGACCGCCGGTGTCCTCGATGCAATGGGGGGCCAGCGACCTGATCAGCGCCCCCTCTTCCCGGCACTCCACGGCCGCCGTCGGGTCGCTGCGGACATAGCGCGCGCCGCTGTGCAGGAGGCCATGATTGGCGCCGGAGGCCCCGGCGCAGATGTCCTTGCGCTCCACCAGGAGGCAGGCCACCCCGCGCAAGGCCAGGTCGCGCGCCAACCCGACCCCCGTGATGCCCCCCCCGATGATCAGCACCTGTGT
>JBFYWX010000515.1:0-12160 GCA_041310825.1 Desulfobacteraceae bacterium
TTTGAAAAGGAGCGAGAATGCCGAAGATCATCGAGGGAAAACTCAGTGCGGCCGGGAAAAAGTTCGCCGTGGTGGCCAGTCGGTACAACGATTTCATCACCGAAAAGCTGGTGAGCGGGGCGCTGGATGGCCTCTCGCGCTGCGGCGCCCAGGACCCGGACATCGAGGTGTTCAAGGTCCCCGGGGCCTTTGAAATCCCGCTGGTGGCCAAACGGGTGGCTGCGACCGGACGCTTCGATGCCGTCATCTGTCTGGGGGCGGTGATCCGCGGGGCGACACCCCACTTCGACTTCGTGGCGGCCGAGGCCTCCAAGGGGATCGCCCAGGTAATGATGGAGACCGGGCTTCCCATCATCTTCGGGGTGATCACCGTGGACACCATCGAACAGGCTATCGAGCGTGCCGGTACCAAGCTTGACAACAAGGGCTTCAGCGCGGCCATAGCCGCCGTGGAGATGGTCAATCTCTTCGATGCGGTGTAAGTCCGATGGGGACCCGTCGCAAGGCGCGCGAGCTGGCCATGCAGGCCCTTTTCTTCATGGACCTGCGCAAGGACTTCTCGGCCGAGATGTTCGCGCGCTTCTGCGCCTGCTTCGCCCCCAAGCCGGATGAGCGGCCTTTCTTCACGCAGCTGGTGGAAGGGGTGCTCGCCCGGCGCGAGCAGCTGGACGCCCTGATCCGCTCCGCTTCCGACAACTGGTCCCTGGAGCGGATGTCCGGGGTGGATCGCAACGTCATGCGCATCGCTGTTTTTGAAATGCTCAGTTGTGAGGACATCCCCGCCAAGGTGAGCATCAACGAGGCGGTGGATATCGGCAAGAAATTCGGAACCGAGGATTCCGGCGCCTTCATCAACGGGATCATCGACACCATTCGCGCCGCGATCGAACGGGGCGAGGTCACGCCCTTCGCGGCGGGTGAGGCGGCCGACCTCTCTGCCGGCGGCCGCCTACGGCCCGTTCCGTCCCCGGAGGAGGTCCCATGATCATCACGACACTAACCGTCGGCCCCATCATGGCCAACTGCTTCATCGTCGGCTGCGAGCAGACCCGCGAGGCCGCCGTCATCGACCCCGGCGACGAGGCCGACCGGATCCTGCTGGCGCTGGCCGACGCGCGGCTGACCGTCACCCAGATCATCAACACCCACGGGCACTTCGACCACGTCGGCGCCAACCACCGCCTGAAGAAGGCCACCGGCGCCCCTATCTGCGTGCACGCCCTCGACGCTCCCATGCTGGCCCAGCTCTCCCGCATGGCCGCGATGTGGGGCATGTCCGCCGAAGATTCCCCGGCACCGGACCGGCTGATCGACGAGGGCGACCGCATCCTCCTCGGCACCCTGAGTTTCCGCGTGATTCACACCCCCGGGCACACCCCGGGGGGGGTCTCGCTGCTGACCGACGGCCACCTCTTCGTGGGGGACACCTTGTTCGCCGGCTCGGTGGGGCGTACGGATTTCCCGGGGGGGGATTTCGAGACGCTCAAGAGGAGCATTCAGAAGAAGCTCTTCGTGCTGGAGGAGGGCCTGCGCGTCCACACCGGCCATGGGCCGGACACGACGATCGGCGAGGAGAAGCGCCACAACCCCTTCGTGGGTCTCAGGGCACGGGTCGGTTGAGCCCGGCCGGTTCGGCTAGAATGCGCCCAGCTGGCAAGGCGTGATCTTGACCTTCAGGGCGTCGCAGGCGGCGCTTACGCCCATCTTCGGCACCTCGAGGGTTCGGGCGATGTCCCAGGCGTCCCGGCATGCGAGCCTGCCGTTCTCAAGTCGGGCGCGGATGGCCGCTTCCATGTCGGGGCGCACGGCGGCGGCCGGCTGGACGATTTTCTTCTCGGGGGCATACCCGAAGAGGCCGAGCTGGCATTTGACGATCCGCAGGCCCAGCCGGTCCATCGCCCGGCCGACCTCGGCCGCCGGACGTTTCAACTCCGCGGCGGCCTTGAAGGCCAGGGCACAGGCGAGCCGGCCCTCTTGCGCTTGCTGCAGCAGGGCGTCCCGCAGGGCGGGCGCCACCTCGCCGGCCGACCCCTTGCGGTCTTGTGCGGGGCTGTTTGTGTCGGATGTCGTTTTCATCAGGACTCCTCGTTTTTCCCCGGCTTGCCGAAAAAAGACGGGTCTGTTATACAATTGATTTCAGGTGTTTCGGACCGAAACGCGATTTTTTTGAGACAGGGGTGTGCCCCCTGAACCGGCAGCCACACAGGATGCGCTCAAAAGCATATCACAAAGTTCCGCGGGCCGGCAACCCCCGCCCTTCCCCCCGGCCGGCGTCAGTGCCCATCACGGCAGCGATCCCGCGCAGGCGCTCGCGGCAGCTTCGCGTGGGGGCGGTCCCGGTCGGAGGCGGTGCTGTGATCTCGGTGCAGTCGATGACCACCACCCCGACGGCCGATGTGGCGGCCACCGCTGCCCAAATCCGGCGCTTGGAGCAGGCGGGCTGCGACATCGTGCGCGTTGCGGTGCCGGATGCGGACTCCGCGGCCGCGATCGGCGGCCTCAAGGCCCGGATCGGGATTCCGCTGATCGCCGATATCCATTTCGACCACCGCTTGGCCATTGCGGCCGCGACAGCCGGGGCGGACGGACTGAGAATCAACCCCGGCAATATCGGGTCGGCGCGCAAGGTGCGCGAGGTCGTGGCGTGCGCGAAGGACTGCGGAATTCCCATCCGCATCGGCGTCAATTCGGGCTCGCTCGAAAAGGACATCCTCCGCAAACACGGCGGGGCGACGGCCGCGGGGATGGTCGCGAGCGCCCTCAGGCACATTGAGCTGCTCCGCTCCTTAGATTTCGAAGCGGTCAAGGTCTCGCTCAAGGCCTCGGACGTAGCCCGCACGGTGGCGGCCTACCGGCAGCTGGCGGGGGTCACGGACGCGCCGCTGCATCTGGGGGTCACCGAGGCCGGCACCCTGTTTTCCGGGATCGTCAAGTCCGCCCTCGGCATCGGCATGCTTCTCGCCGAGGGGATCGGGGACACCCTGCGGGTCTCACTCACCCGCGACCCGGTGGAGGAGGTGCGGGTCGGCTTCGAGATTCTAAAGGCCTTGGGCCTTCGCCGGCGGGGGCCCGAAATTATCGCCTGCCCGACCTGCGGACGGACCCGGATCGACCTCTTCGGGATCGTCGAGCGGATCGAGGACGCACTCGCGGCCTCCACGGCTCCGATCACGATCGCCGTCATGGGGTGTGTCGTGAACGGCCCCGGCGAGGCGTGCGAGGCCGATATCGGCATCGCCGGCGGGGACGGGGTGGGGATCCTGTTCCGGAAAGGGAAGGTCGTCAAGAAGTTTCCCGAGGAGCGCCTGGTGGAGGTGCTGCTCGAGGAGGTGGCGCGGTTCGATCCAGACACCGTCCGGCCGTAAACCGCGACCGCCTGCAGCCCCCGCCGGTTCAAGCGCTCAAGGGACCAGTCGGAGTCTGAGTCAGAGTCGGAGTCGGGGGCGGTAACGGAAGCGGTAAAGGGGTTTAAGCGTAACGATACAAACGGTCAAGGGCCAAGAATGAAAAGATGCCAAGGCCCTCTTGCGCGACCCCTGAACGCCACCGGTTTCATCCGGCGGGCGGATTATTTTTGACAGAGTTTCAACCCAGAGAGGATACCCGACGCAGATGGCCAAACAACCGAAACATGCAATTTCCCCTACCCGCCGCGACGACTACCCGGAGTGGTACCAGCAGGTGATCAAGGCCTCGGACATGGCGGAGCGCTCACCGGTGCGCGGCTGCATGGTGATCAAGCCCTGGGGCTACGCCCTGTGGGAGAACATCATGCAGGCCATGGACGGCATGTTCAAGGAGACCGGGGTCAAGAACGCCTATTTCCCGCTCTTCATCCCGCTCAGTTTCATGCAGAAGGAGGCCGACCACGTCGAAGGCTTCGCCAAGGAGTGCGCCGTGGTCACCCACCACCGCCTGGAGAAGGACGCCACCGGGGCGCTGGTCCCCTCCGGGCGCCTGGCGGAGCCGCTGATCGTGCGGCCCACCTCCGAGACCATCATCGCGGACGCGTTTTCCAAATGGATCAGCAGCTACCGCGACCTGCCGATCTTGCTCAACCAGTGGGGCAACGTCGTGCGCTGGGAGATGCGCACGCGCATTTTCCTGCGCACGAGCGAGTTCCTCTGGCAGGAGGGGCACACCGCCCATGCCACCCAGGCCGAGGCGCTGGAGCGCACCCGGCTGATGCTCGAGATTTACGCCCGCCTGGCGGAGGAGGTCCTGGCCATGCCGGTCATCAAGGGGGCGAAGACCCCGGCCGAGCGATTTCCGGGGGCCGTCGACACCCTGTGCATCGAAGCCATGATGCAGGACTGCAAGGCGCTTCAGGCCGGCACCTCGCACTTCCTGGGCCAGAACTTCGCGCGCGCCAGCCAGATCAAGTTCCAGAGCGCGGACGAAAAAGAGGAATATGCCTGGACCACCTCCTGGGGCGCCTCGACGCGCCTGATCGGCGGGGTGATCATGACCCACGGCGACGACGACGGCATCATCCTGCCGCCCCGGGCGGCGTCGGCCCACGTGGTGCTGCTGCCGATCTTCAAAAAAGAGGAGGAACGGCAGGCCGTCATGGACTACACCGAGGGGCTGGCCCGGGAGCTCCGGCGGCAGCGCTACCACGACCGGGCGCTCACCGTGGAGATCGATTCCCGTGACATCGGCGGCGCGCGGGGCTGGGAGTGGATCAAGAAGGGGATTCCGTTGCGGGTGGAAATCGGCTCGCGCGAGGTTGCGGAGGCCTCCGTGTTCGTGGGGCGCCGGGACCAGGCCCATCAGATGCGCTCATCGCTGAAACGCGAGGCCTTCGTAACCGAGATCGCCGGCATCCTGGACGACATCCAGAGCGCCCTCTTCGAGCGGGCGGCGGCCTTCCGCCAGGAGCACTCGATTGAGATCGACGAGCGCGGGGACTTTTACGATTATTTCACCCCCCGCCACCTCGATAAGCCCGAGATCCACGGCGGGTTCGCTTTTTCCGGCTGGTGCGGGGAGCCGGCGTGCGAGGCCAAGATCAAGGAGGATCTCACCGTGACCATCCGCTGCATCCCCTTCGAAGCGGCGGAGGGTGCGGCGGCCTGCATCGCCTGCGGCCGGGCCGGCCGGCGCGTGGTCTACGCCAAGGCCTATTGAGGTGCGAGGCGGGGCGGCATGATCCGGATCAACGACATCCTCGAGAAGATATCCGCCTACCATCCCGCGGCGGGCCTGGATGTGGTTGAACGCGCCTATGTCTACTCCGCACAGGTTCATGCCGGCCAGGTGCGCCTTTCCGGGGAGCCCTACCTCATGCACCCCCTCGAGGTGGCCAACATCCTGGCCGACATGAAGCTCGATGCGGTCAGTGTTTCCGCCGGGCTGCTGCACGATGTGCTGGAGGACACGCGGGCCACCCCTCAGGACCTGCAGGAGCTCTTCGGTGCGGAGATCCTGAGCGTCGTCTCCGGCGTTACCAAGTTGAGCACCATGCCGACCTCCACCTCCCAGGAGCGGCAGGCCGAAAACATCCGCAAGATGTTTCTCGCCATGGCGAGCGACATCCGCGTCATCCTGATCAAACTCGCCGACCGACTGCACAACATGCGCACGCTGCGGTTCCACTCCCCGGAGCGCCGTAAGGCGATCGCCCAGGAGACGCTCGACATCTATGCCGCCATTGCCGCGCGCCTGGGCATCTACTGGATCAAGATCGAACTCGAGGAAAACGCCTTCAAGTACATCGAGCCCGAGGAGTACGCCCGCATCGAGAACCTGGTGGCCAAGTCCCGCGCGGAGCGCGAGCGCTACATCGCCACCGTCAAAGAGACCATCTGCGGGAAGCTGGAGCAGGCGGGTCTTCCGGGCGAGGTCCTGGGGCGCAGCAAGAACTACTTCAGCATCTACACCAAGATGAAGGAGCAGAACCTCTCCTTCGACCAGGTCTACGACCTGACGGCGTTTCGCATCATCCTGGAGACGGTGTCGCAATGCTACGAGGCCTTGGGGTTGATCCACTCGATGTGGAAGCCCATCGACTACAAGTTCAAGGACTACATCGGCCGCCCCAAACCCAACATGTATCAATCGCTGCATACCACGGTCATCGGCCCCGTCGGCGAGCGGATTGAAATTCAGATCCGGACCGCCGAGATGGACCGGGTGGCCAAATCCGGCATTGCGGCGCACTGGAGCTACAAAGAAGGCAGCCGCATCGACGAGACCATCAGTCAGCGGTTCGCCTGGATCCAGGACTTGGTGGAAAACCAGGAGAGTTTTCGCGATCCCGGCGAGTTTTTGGAGAACGTCCGCATCGACCTGTTCCCGGACGAGGTCTACGTCTTCACGCCCAAGGGGGACATCCGGGCGCTGCCCCGCGGGGCGACCCCCGTGGACTTCGGCTACCTGATCCACACCGAGGTGGGCCACAAGTGCATCGGCGCCAAGGTCAACGGGCAGATGGTGAGCCTGCCCTACCAGCTGCAGACGGGGGACATCGTCGAGGTCGTCACCGCCAAGAATCACACGCCCAGCAAGGATTGGCTTAAATTCGTCAAGACGATCAAGGCGCGCTCCAAGATCCGCCAGTGGATCAAGGCCCAGGAGAAGGAGCGCAGCATCAGCCTGGGCCGGGAGATCCTGGAGAAGACCTTCCGCAAGGAGAAGCTCAACTTCACCGCACTCAGCAAATCCGATAAGATGAAAGAGGTGGTGGAGCAGCTGGGGGTGAAGGCTCTGGAGGACCTCGTCGCCAACGTGGGCTACGGCAAGCTGACCCCGCTTCAGGTGTTGCGGCCGTTCACCGCGCGGGAGCCGGCGGAGGACGGCTTCCAGCAGTCGCTCATCGAGAAGTTGATGAGCCGGGTGCGCAAGAAGAAGCCTCAGGCGGGGGTTTTCGTGAAGGGGGTCGAGGACATCCTGATCAAGTTCGGCAAATGCTGCCAGCCCCTGCCAGGGGACGCCATCATCGGCTACATCACCCAGGGCTATGGCGTCACCGTTCACCGCACCAGCTGCGTTAACGCCCTGCGCACCAACCCGGAGCGGCAGATTGCAGTCGAATGGAACACCGCCTCGACCGACACCTACCCGGTCAAAATCCAGATTTTCTCCTATGACCGGGTGGGGCTGCTCTCCGACATCGTGGGCAGCATCAGCAAGTCAGGCGCCAACATCCTGAACGCGAGCTCCGAAACCAAGGAAAACAAGATGGTGGAGAGCCTTTTTACGATCAACGTCGGGGACAAGGCGCATCTGGAAAGGATCTTGTCCTTTCTGCGGCGGGTCAAACAGGTCCAGGATGCCCGACGGGTGGGGTGAGCCGGGTCACGGCGCCTTTTGCACGCGTCCGGACTTGATGCAGCGCGTGCAGACCACCAGGGTCCGGGCCTGTCCGGCGTGCAGGGTGCGCACCCGCTGCAGATTGGGGTTGAACCGGCGCTTGGTCACATTGTGCGCATGGCTGATGTGGCTGCCCACCATCGGTTTCTTCCCGCAGATGGCGCATATTCTCGACATGGATCACACTCCTTTTACGAGTTCATAAAAGATATCTGAATACCCCAACCAAGGCCTTGCAATCAAGCTTTTTTTTCAGATGGATCGCTTCCGACGGGCGACGAAACGGTCAGGTTCCCCGGCCGGTTGCGGGGGCGGGCCCGGACACCGAGGTCTCTGCCAGCCGCGCTTCGGTCCGGGCGATGTAGTCGAGGGCCAATTGGTGGTACCCCACGTCGGGGTAGTCGGCGACGACGGTGCGGAAGCGGGCGAGTGCCGCCGGGAAGTGCTTGCTGTTAAAATAGAACACGCCGATCCCGAAATCGTGTCCGGACAGGCTCTGGTAGCAGCTGACGATATGCTCTTCGGCCCGGCGGGCATAGGGGGATTGCGGATGCTGTTGGGCCAGCCGCTGGAAGGTTTCCAGCGCCTTGCGGGCGGAGGTCTGGTCGCGGTCCGGGGTGCTCATGCGGTCGAAATGGCTGCGGCCGATTTGGTAGATGACGTAGGCAATCGCCTCGTTGCGGGGGTGGAGCTTTTCGAATTCCTCGTAGGCGAAGATGGCATCTTCGTACTGCTCGAGCCGGTAGTGCGCATCGCCCAGCTTCAACTCCGCCAGGATGGCATATGAGGAAAAGGGGTAGATGTCCTTGAGTCGCTGGAAGTTTTCGATGGCCGTCTGGTAGTTGCCGTCATCGAAGTTTTCCATGCCGCTCCACGCCAGTTCCTCGGCGGTGAGGCTTTCGTCGGACCCGCCGAAGAAACCGGTGACCGACCCCTTGACGTCGTCATAGGTCTCCCTGAGCGTCGTGCAACCGGTCAAAAACACCACCAGTATGGCACATCCCCATGCAACTGCCATCCGGACGTTCGTCATCATCCCCCGGCTCATATCGTTCAAAGCGCCCGTCCTTCCGGGGCGCTTCGGTTCACACGAGTTTGTTGAGCGCTTCCTCCAGTTTGGCCTTGGCGACCATCCCGGTGATCTGGTTGACGACCCCGCCGCTTTTAAAGAAGATAAGGGTCGGGATCGCCTTGATTCCGAATTTGCTCGGCGTGACCGGGCTGTTGTCCACGTTGCATTTGGCGAATTTGATTTTTCCGCTGAAACTCTTGGCCAGATCCTCGACCACCGGTGCGATCGCTTTGCACGGCCCGCACCAGGGCGCCCAGAAATCCACCAGAACCGGCTTGTCCGACTGGAGCACCTCGGTTTCGAAATTGCCATCGTCGATCTCGATGATACCCTCTGCCATGATAGCGATCCTTTCGTGAAAGAAATATCCGTGATAATAGAGATAAAGCCTGGGGATGTCAACCAAGGCAACGGGCGGGCGCGGGAGGCGACACATGGTGAAACGGCTGCGTGTGGGGGTCCTGATCTCCGGGAGTGGAACGAACCTGCAGGCCATCCTGGATGCCTGCGAGAGCGGCCGCCTCACGGCCGAGGTGGTCTTCGTCGGCAGCGACACTCCCCAGGCCTCCGGCCTGGAGCGGGCCCGCCGGCACTCCGTCCCGACGTTCGTGGTCGACTACCGCGAACTGGCGCGCTCCTTTCGGGAGACTCTCGGCACGGCCGGCCTTCCGGCGGATTTCCGGCTGGAGGAGATCCGCGTCAAGCAAGGGTTGATGGGAAAAGCCGCCGCCCCCGAGCGGGTGGATGCGTTTTTGATGAGCCGGTCCATCGCCGAGGCCGCTCTGCTCAGCGCCATGGCCGCGACCCCGTACGATCTGATCGCCCTGGCGGGATTCATGCGCACCCTCACCCCGTATTTCATCGACCGGGTGAACACCGACCGGGCCACCTGGCGACTCATGAACATCCACCCCGCGCTGTTGCCCGCCTTTCCAGGCACCGACGGCTATGGCGATACCTGGCGCTACGGCTGC
Source organism: Desulfobacteraceae bacterium (assembly GCA_041310825.1). GTDB lineage: Bacteria > Desulfobacterota > Desulfobacteria > Desulfobacterales > SpSt-501 > SpSt-501. The sequence continues at coordinate 9,361 of JBFYWX010000515.1, forward strand.
AAGGTCGCCGGCTGCACCGTGCATTTCGTCGATTACGGGGAGGATACGGGTCCCATCATCGGGCAGCGGGCTTTCCCCCTCCGGGTGGAGGACACGCTCGAAACGATCCGCCGGCGCGGTTTGGAGCAGGAGTGGGAGCTCTATCCCGAGTGCATCCAGCTTTTCGCTGAGGGGCGGCTTCGCACGGAGCGGGTGGTGCACGAGCTTCCCGGCGGGAGGCGCTTTGAGCGCAGCGTGGTGCGGATCGCCCCCGCCGCGTGAGGGCGGGAGCGATGCCTCCGCCCGGCGTTTCACCCGGTGGTCGGCTAGAGGTAGGAGCGGGCCCCTAAATAGCGGGCCCGGAAGTAATCGCTGGTCAGGTCGGCTTTCTGGATCCGGCTGCCGCGGCCGGGCGCATGCAGGAAGCCGTCCCCCCCGGTGTAGATCCCCACGTGCGACACCCGGCTTCCGCCGCGGGTCGCGAAGAACACGAGATCGCCGACCCGCAGCTCCCCGTCGTCGACCGGCCTACCCGCGCGCCACTGTTCGCTCGATGTCCGCGGCAAGTCCAGGCCGTTGAGCTGATAGACGACCATGGTGAGCCCGCTGCAGTCGAAGCCCGCCACCGTGGAGTCTCCGCCCCACTTGTAAGGCACGCCGATGAAGCGCTCTGCGGTGCGGATGAGCTCGGTACGGACCTGTGCTTCGAGCACCCCGTCCGGTCGGGCGGCCGCGTAATCCTCCGGCGCGATGATGAAAAACTCCTCGATGACGCCCGCTGTCCTCAACCGTTCGGCCTGGGTGATGGCATCCTCCCGCGAGGGGAAATTGCCGATCCGCACCTTGAAGAAGCCCGATGCGTCGATGAAGTGATAGGCCGAAAGCTTTTGGGCGAGGAGACGTTCGGTGAGGCGCACGGCATTGTCGATGTTCTTGAATGCGCCGGCCTGGATGGTAAAGCGCATTGTTTTTAGAACGGGCTGCCGCGCGGGGATGAAGGGCGCCTCGGGCGGGGGTTTGACCTGCCCGGCGCAGGCGGCGATCAGCAGCCAGACGTAGACGGCCGCCAGGAGGCGGATGCGCCCTGTTCCGGGGGGGGAGGGAGCGCGTGGCATCATGACCTCGTCGGTTGATGTCGGCGGGGTCGCCTTTTAAAACAATACCTTCAGGATGATCGGAAACGCCACCAGGGTTCCCGCCGATGCCCCGAGGTTGGTGAAGGCGACGACCAGCAGGATCCGGGTGACGTTGTTGCGCCAGAAACCCCGAAACGACAGGATGTCCTGCGGCAAACTCTCGATGTCCTTGACCTTCGGCTTGCGCGTAACGGCCTCCACCAGGCCGGACACCCAGCCCGCTGCGATCATGGGGTGAAGTGTGGTGAAGGGGGCGACGACCACCGAGGAGATCACCGTGACGGGGTGGGCGAGGGCCAGCGCGGCCCCGAGTCCCGCCAACAGACCGGTGCAAAGGCTCCAGAGCACGATCATGTCGGTGCCGGCCTCCTGGCCCCCGAGAAAAAAGCCCGCCATGAACAGCGCGATGATGCTCACCGGGACGCCCCACTTGAACACCGCCCCCAGCTTGCCGGGCGGCGGCAGCGCCTCCAAGGCCCCGAGATCGGCCGGTTGGTCCCAGTTGACCCGAATGCCCGGGAGGTGGCCGGCGCCGACCACGGCTACGATTTTTGTGCCGGGAGCCCGGCGGATTTTGGCCGCGAGATAGCGGTCGCGCTCGTCGATCAGAATCGTTTTCAGCATGGGCATGGAGCGGCCGACCTCCGCCAGAAGGGATTCGAGCACATCCTGTTGCTTCAGGCGCTCGATCTCCTCTTCGGTGATCTCCTCCGCCGCGCCCATGGAGGTGAGCAATTGGTAGAGCAGCTTGATCCGGCTCCACCACCCCAGGGCGTGCCAGGCCCGGGAGAGGGTGGCCCGGATGTCGCGGTCCGCCAGCCAGATTTGAGCCCCGCGCTCATCGGCCATTTCGATCGCCCGGAGCATTTCGGCGCCGGGCGTCACGTCCATTTTCCGGGCGATCCGTTTCTGAAACGAGACGAGCAGGAGGTTGGAGAGAAGCAGAAAGGCCTTCTTCTCGCGGACGACCTTGATGATGTCCGTGTCTCGCCAGCGGTCCTTCTGGCGCAAGGCCTGGAAGCGGGAGGCGCACAACTCGACGCAGACGGTGTCGGGCGCCTCCGCCGCGAGCACCTCCTCGACCAGCCGGACGCTGTCCTTGGAGACGTGCGCGGTGCCGACCAGGATGATTTCCCTCTCCCCGTCGCGGAGACGCTGGACCATGTGGGTGTTGTCTGTCATAACGCTCCAGTGTATATTGCCTGCGGGAAGCAGCAACGCTCATCGGAATCGGGGCGGTATCGAGTTCGGAACCGGTCTTTTTGGCTCCGGAACCGACCTGCTGCGCACGATTGGCACGGCCAGCTGAAATTCCGATTCCGACCCCGACTCCGTCCTGACCCCGCGGAATCTGGACCTCTTGTAACGCCACCGACTTCAGCGGGTGCGTGGAGGTGTCAGGTAGAACAGCTCTGCCACCATTAGAAAGTGTATTACATCCGCCGGGGTATGGCAAACGAAACCGGAGGCGGGCCATGACGGCCAGCGCAGTCGACAGTTACCGGATCCGCGTCGAGCCCTATTACGCGAGCCGCGGGGATGAGATCGCCGTGTTCGAAGCCGCCTACGCCGCCCGGCTTCCGGTCCTGCTCAAGGGGCCGACCGGCTGCGGCAAAACCCGCTTCGTGGAGCACATGGCCTTTCGGCTGAAACGGCCCCTCGTGACGGTGGCCTGCCATGAAGAC
>JBFYWX010000523.1:0-5939 GCA_041310825.1 Desulfobacteraceae bacterium
GCTTCATACCGAACGTCAGGTTGCCGCGCACGTCCAGGTGTGGGAACAGACGGCCGTCCTGAAATATGTAACCGATGGCGCGCTTTTCAGGCGGCACATCGACTCCTTTTTCAGCGTCGAAGAGCACCTGCTCCCGTATGACGATGCGCCCTCTATCGGGTTTCCTCAAGCCGGCAACCATGTCGATCACCGATGTCTTGCCTGCACCGGATGGGCCGAAGAGGGCCGTGATGCCGAGGGTGGTGGTGCGAAACGCCGCATCGACCGCGAACACTCCCTGCTGCCGGACCACCCGGATCTCGATCATGCCTCACCCCTTCAGACGGTGATGGAGGCGCCGCGCGAGGATCTCCGATCCGACCAGGGCGAGCAGCGCCAGAAGCGCTGAGATGACGCAGAGCCGCAAAGCGCCGGTTTCCCCCCCCGGCACCTGAGTCAAGGTGTAGAGGGCGAGCGGCAGCGTGCGGGTCTGGCCGGGGATGTTGGAGACAAAGGTGATGGTCGCTCCGAATTCGCTCAGGCTTCGGGCGAAGCTCAGGATCACGCCCGCTAATACGCCCGGAAGGATTAAGGGCAGCGTCACCGTGAAAAAAACCCGCACCGGACAGGCGCCCAACGTCCGGGCGGCCGCCTCCAGACCCTGATCGACCGCCTCGATCGACAGCCGAACCGCCCTGACGAGGAGCGGAAAGGCCATCACCGCCGATGCCAGCGCGGCTCCTTTCCAATTGAAGCTGAAGCTGAGACCGAGGGTTCTCTCGAGCAGCGACCCGACCGGGCCGTTCCGTCCCATGACCACCAGTAGGGTATAGCCGATCACAACCGGAGGCAGCACCAGCGGAAGGTGCACCAGACCGTCCAACAGGATCTTCCCGGGAAATCTCAGCCGCGCCAGCACCCAGGCCACTGCAATGCCTGCGGGCAGGCTGCCGGCGACGGCCCAGCCCGACACCCAAAGACTCAGCCGCAACACCTCGGCTTCCAGTGCTGTCAGGGACAACGCTTCCATCACTTGATCGTAAAGCCGTGGGCTTTAAAAATGGACGTCGCCGCCGGTTCTTTCAAGAAATCGAGCAGCCGGTGTGCGGCCGGGGTGTGCCTGCCCTTCACCAGCGCGGCCGGGTAGACGATCGGGGGGTGGCTCTCTTCGGGGAATACCCCCACCACTTTTACCTTCGACGAGCCAGCCGCATCCGTGGCATATACGACCCCGAGCGGGCACTCGCCGCGCTCGACCAGCACCAGGGCCGCCCGAACGGTATCGACCCGGGCGATCCGGCCGGCCACATCCTTCCAGATCCCCAAGTTTTCGAAAGCCTGCCGCGCGTATTTACCGGCCGGGACATGGTCCGGATCGCCGGCTGCCAGAAGCCCGCCCGAAAGGACCCCGAGCAAGTCGATGCCGGGTTTGATATCGAGCACAACGGCGCTTTTGAGCGGAGCGATGATCACCAACCGGTTGCCGAGGAGATCGGTGCGGGTTCCCTCCGCGATCACCCCGCGCTGGTCGAGATAATCCATCCAGGCACGATCGGCGGACATGAAGAGATGGGCGGGGGCGCCGTTTTCGATTTGCTTCGCCAGGGTGGACGAGGCAGCGAAAGAGAAGCGGACCGTATGATGTTCCGTTTGCTCGAACGCCTGCCCCACCGCTCCCATGGCGGAGGTCAGTGAGGCGGCCGCAAACACGGTAATCTCCTCGGCAGCCGCTCGCCCCGGAACCAGCCACCCGATGGTTAAGAAAAGGATGAAGAAACGCTTCACGGAATCATGCATGGAGTTGCTCCTTTCCGGAAGGATGGGAAATACCACACATATGCCAAAAAAGACACAGCCTGCTCTTTTGGCATCAATCCCTTCGGCTGTCAATATTATTCGCTGCGTGACTGGGATGTGATCGTCCGGCAGCTGCCGCACTTGCTGCGCCTGCTATTCGGTTGTCACCAAAAAACGTGCCAAACACCAGGGTAGTTGCCAACCGGCCGAAAATTCAAAAAGATCGATTTCTGAAGCTGTGTCGGTGATGAGGATGTCCACAAAATTGTCCGGAAGCTGTCTACGGTTTTGAAGAAGGGGCGCGGGAATATCGCTACCATAGCTTGAAGCGAGAGGCCCGGTGCCGGCCCGGAGCATCGACACCGGGGGTTGACATTCCCGTGGACGATAGTAGGATCGCCCTAAAACCTTCGGCCGCTGCATGGAAGATGCTCACCTCCACTTTCCCGACACCGATTCCGAACTGGATTGACGGCCGCCCCCAGCCGGCGGACGCCCACGAAACCTTTACCAAGCGATCTCCGGCGGACGGGCGCCCGATCAGCACCGCCGCCCGCTCGCGGGCCGCCGACATCAACCGGGCGGTCGCATCCGCTGCCGCCGCCTTCGAGCCGTGGGCCGCAGAGACGCCCGTGCGCCGCGGGGAGTTGCTGATGGCCCTCGCCCGTGAGCTTCACCGGCGGCGGGAGGAGATGGCCGCCATCGTCGCCGCGGAGACGGGCATGTCCATGCGCACCGCGCGGGCCGAAACCAATGGGGCGGTGGCCCTCGGGGAATTCATGGCCGGCGAGGGGCGCCGCCTTTACGGACGCACCACCACCAGCGCCGTGCCCTACAAGACGGCCATGACCGTGCGGGAGCCGCTCGGGGTGGCCGGCCTCATCATCGCCGCCAATACGCCGATCGCGAACGTCGCCTGGAAAGTGTTCCCGGCCCTGGTGTGCGGGAACACGGCCGTGTTGAAGGCGGCCGAAGACACACCCGGCACCGCCTGGTTTTTCGGGACGCTCAGCCAGGCCGCCGGCCTGCCGCCGGGGGTGTTGAACATCGTCCACGGGTTCGGCGAGGAGGCGGGTGCGCCGCTCGTCGCCCACCCGCGCATACCGGTGGTCAGTTTCACCGGGTCGACCGCCGTCGGCCGCGAGATCGCGCGCGTGGCCGGCGCGCGCCTCGCCCGGGTTTCCCTGGAGCTCGGCGGCAAGAACCCGCTGGTGGTCTGCGACGACGCGGATCTTGAGCACGCGGCCCAATGGACGATTCTATCGGCTTTCAGCAACGCGGGCCAGCGCTGCGCGGCCGGCAGCCGCATCATCGTCTTCGATGCGGTCTACGAGCGCTTCCGCGACCTGCTCATCGCACAGACCACACGCCTGAACGTCGGCACCGGCGACGATGCCGATCTGGGGCCGGTGATCAACGAGGAGCAGCTCTCCGGTATGCAGTCGGCCGTCGAGCGGGCGTGCGCAAAGGGGGCCCGGGTTTTAACAGGCGGCCGCCGACTCGATGACGACGAGCACGCCGGCGGCTATTTCATGGCGCCGACCCTGCTCGAAAACGTGGACCCGGAGGCTGAAATTTCAATCACCGAGATTTTCGGACCGGTCGCCTGCCTGTACCGGGTACCGGACTACGAGACGGCCTTGGCGCTCGCCAACCGCTCCGCCTACGGGTTGACCGCCTGCATCCATACCCGCAGCATCCACCGCGCCATCGATTTCACCCGCCGGGTACAGGCGGGGGTGGCGGTGGTGAACGCGGGGACCTACGGTAGCGAGCCCCACATGCCCTTCGGCGGCGTCAAGCAGTCCGGCAATGGATCCCGCGAGCCCGGCACCGAGGCCCTGGATGTCTATTCGAACCTGAAAGACATCTACATCACCATCGACCCCGACTCCGTGTAACCTTCCTGCAGCCGTTGCATCTGGATTGACCATTTCGTGTAAACCGTGTTATATCTTTTTTGGCATATCTACGGTTCGGAATAAAAGAGGCTCTTATAAGGCCGGCCCCTGCTCGCTGAGAGCTTTTGATGAACGATTGTGACCGGTTGATAGAAAAGCAAAAGCGACACAAGGACAATCTGTATGATGGCGGTGCCGACCGACCGGAAACGTCAACGACGTTCCCGACGATGTCGATTCATGGAGGCATGGCCAAGATCGAACTCTTTGGAAATGAGATGATCGAAAAGCAGGTCAAGGCCTGCGCCAACAGCGGACGCGTCTATCTGCCTCCGGAATGGATCGGACGCAAGGTGAAAATTATCCGCATCGATTAACGTTCAAACATTATCTGGCAACCATGTGAAAGCGGATGGTGGAATGGATTTCGCATTAAGTAGGCGACCTCGAATGACCCGAGCGGCAGCACCTTCGATTTTTTCGGTCGAGGCCGTCAATGCCTCCGGTAGGCGGGTCAGTGTCGAGATCCCATGCGAGTTTCCCTTGACGATCCTCCTCGACGGGCATGAAATCGCAACGATCATGACCCTGGGCACGCATCCGGAAGAACTCGCGATAGGGTATCTGCGGAACCAGGGAATGGTTGAATCGGTCGAGGACATTGAATCCGTTAGAGTCAATTGGGGCGAGGAAACCGCGCGGGTTGACACGTTCCATGGAAATGCCGGAAGCGACCCCGTGACCAAGTCGTTCAGCCGAATGGTCACCAGCGGCTGCGGCCAATCCCAGATGTTCGAATGCCTTCTTGAGGCTCTCTATGGTAGGAAACTCCGCCCCATAGAACTTCGCCAATCGACCCTGTATGCGGTCCTGCGAAAACTTGCCGACCACAACACCATTTTCCGAACTGCCGGCTCGGTGCACGGTTGCGGCTTGTGCACGGATGCGGATGTCGTCTTTTTTGTGGAGGATGTCGGCCGGCATAATGCGGCGGACGTGATCGCTGGCAAAATGTGGCTGGAGGGAATTTCAGGAGACGGCAAACTCCTATACACGACGGGCCGGCTGACCTCGGAAATCGTCATGAAGGCGGCATGGATGGAAATCCCTGTTTTGATATCCAAATCCGGAACGACACAAATGGGCTTGGAACTGGCTCAGGACTTGGGACTGACGATGATCGGGCGGGTTAAAAAAAGCCGTTTTCTGGTTTATACCGGCAACGAAACTGTCCTCTATGACGCGCCACCGGATCGTGGCGACGATTGAGAGGCAACGATTACCTGCAAAACCTGGTGCTTCGATGTCCGGGGCTGGACCGGGAATACATAGCACGGATCCGATCCTGGAGAGGTTTTCGATGCAGCCCCTCTCCCCCTTGCATCCGAAGAATGTCAATCCCCCTGCACCCGCTAACCTCCGAAGTTCGGGTGAATAAACTCCACGCGGTCGTGAGCAGCCACCCGGATGATGTCATAATCCTGGGGGAAGATAAAACGACCGTTATGCTCGACGATCAGGTCAGGGTCTATCTCGCCGAAGAGGCCTATGAGGTCGGCAAGCGTCGCTGACATCGGAACTTTCTCAGTCAGTCCATTCACGACGATGTGTATCCGATCACTCATGGATCTTTATGGCTTCAGCTATCCGTGGGCCGCGCAAACCGGGCACTTTGGATTGCGGTCGATCTGCTTTTCGCACGCCGAATCCGACTTTGGGCGCCCGATATCGGCGGTCGTGTGGAGGATCTGGCGGTTTAGGTTTTCCAGGGCGACCCGGTCTCGGTCCACCAGTTTGAGAAACCCTACCCCCGCTGCCGCCAGGTAGTACGCTGCAATTGACCCCAGGCCGCCCAGACCCGCTACCATCACCCGGCCGGAGGCGATTTTGAGCTGGCCCTCCAAACCGATCTCTGGCAGTTGCACCTGTCGGCTGTACCGCCGGGTATCTTCCTCGGTCAGCATGAAGCTTTCATTTCCCATCCTTCTGGGCTTTCAGCGCCGCTTGCACCCGCTCGGATGTCAGCGGTAATTCGTGGATGCGCAGGCCCGTGGCGTCGTAAACCGCGTTCAGGATGGCGGGGATGGTCGGCATGATGGCGCCTTCGCCGACTTCCTTGGCGCCGAAAGGCCCGTTGGGCTCATCGCTTTCGACGATGATGGCCTCGACCGGCGGCATGTCCAGTGCGGTGACCAGCTTGTATTCGGCCAGGTCGCAGTTGATGACGCGGCCGCGATCGTCGAACTTGACCTCTTCGAAGAG